>NZ_JBHWZS010000357.1:0-8380 GCF_042728155.1 Streptomyces sp. NPDC060209 | reverse complement strand
GTCGTACACGGCGCCGCGGCTCACACTGCTGTCGGTCCGCGTCAGGTGCGGACGGGCTCCTGCTCTCGTGCCCCGCCGACCGTTGCGTCGGCGGCCTCGGCGGGCCGCGCGGTGAGGCTCGCGCCTTCGACGTCGACGTGGGGGAGAACCCTGTCGAGCCATCGGGGCAGCCACCACGCCCGGTGCCCGAGCAGGGCGAGGACGGCGGGCACGAAGGCCATGCGGACGACGAAGGCGTCGAACAGCACTGCGACTGCGAGACCGAAGCCGATGGTCTTGATCATGGACTCGCCCGATCCGACGAACCCGGAGAAGACCGCGATCATGATCACCGCCGCGGCGGCGACCACACGGGCACTGTGCCGGAAGCCGGTCACCACCGCCTGCGCGGGGCGCTCCCCGTGGACGTACGCCTCGCGCATCCGGGCCACGAGGAACACCTCGTAGTCCATGGCCAGACCGAACACGATGCCCACCAGGAAGATCGGCATCAGGCTCATGATCGGCCCGGCCTGCTCCACCCCCAGCAGATCGGCGCCCCAGCCCCACTGGAAGACGGCGACGACCGCGCCGAGCGACGCCAGCACCGACAGCAGGAATCCGGCGGCGGCCTTGACGGGCACCAGCACGGAGCGGAAGACGATCATCAGCAGCACCAGGGACAGGACCACGATGACGATCAGGTAGGGCACCAGGGCGTCCTGCAGGGCCTGGGCGATGTCGATGTTCATCGCGGTGGAGCCGGTGACCTCGAAGGTCGCCCCGGTCTCGCCCTCCAGACCGGGGCGTTCCGCCCGGATGGTCTGCACGAGGTCCTTGGTGGTCCCGTCGCTCGGCCCGGTAGACGGAACGACGGAGAAGATCGCGGCGTCGCCCTCCGGGTTGAACTGCGGCGGGGATACGGACACCACGCCGTCCGTGCCCTTGATCTGCTCGGCGATCGTGGCAGCGGCGGCCTTCGGGTCCCCCGCACCGCCGACGTCGCTGACGATGGTCAGCGGACCGTTGAAGCCCGCGCCGAAGCCGTCGGCGAGCGCGTCGTAGGCGCGCCGCTCCGTCGAGGAGACCGGCTTGGCCTCGTCGCCCGGCATCCCGAGCTGCAGGTCGGCGGCGGGCAGGGCGAGCACGCCCAGGCCGGCGACGCAGGCCAGCAGCACCGCCACCGGGCGGCGCAGCACGAACCGGGCCCACCGGGTGCCTCCGTTGTCCCCGGTGCGGGCGGGGCGCCCGGCGGAGGAACCGGCCGCGCGCCGCCGCGCCTTCCGGGACAGGACGGCGTCCGGCCACATCCCGAGCAGTGCGGGCACCAGCGTCAGGGCGACCAGGACACCGATGACCACGGCCCCTGCGGCGCAGAGGCCCATCTTCGTCAGCATCGGTACGCCGATCACGGAGAGCCCGGCCAGCGCGATGACGACCGTGAGGCCGGCGAAGACGACGGCCGAGCCCGCCTTGCCGACGGCGAGCGCCGTCGCTTCCCGCGCTTCGTGTCCGCTCTCCCGCTCCTCCCGGTAGCGGGAGACCACGAGCAGGGCGTAGTCGATGCCGACGGCGAGGCCGAGCATCGAGGCGAGCGTGCCGGTGGTCATCGACAGCCCGAGGGTGCTGCCGAGGGCGAGGATCGCGCACATGCTGACCCCGACGCCGATGACGGCGGTGAGCAGGGGGAGCCCGGCCGCCGCGACGGAACCGAAGGTGATCAGCAGGACCACGGCGGCGAGTCCGATGCCGATGGCCTCGCCCGCCCCGCCCGCCGCCGGCTGCGTGGCGAGCGCGGTGCCGCCCACCTCCACGGTGAGGCCGGCGTCGCGGGCCTCGTCGATGACGCTCTCCAGCGCCTTCTTGTCCGCGTCGGTGAGGTCGTCCGCCGTGACCTTGTAGCTGACGGTGGCGTACGCCGTGGAGGCGTCCTTGCTCACCGCGTCGGCCTGGAAGGGGCTGACGGCACCGGCGACCCGGGGCTGTTCTGCGGCCTCCTCGACCAGCGAGTCGATGGCGGCACGGTGGTCGGCCGCGGTCACCTTCTGCCCGTCGGGGGCGATGAACACGATGCGTGCGTCGGCGCCGTCGGCGTCCGAGCCGGGGAAGCGCTCCTCGATGAGGTCGAAGGCCTTCTGGGCCTCGATGCCCGGCATGAAGGAGGTGCCCTCGTCACCGGCGCCGGGTGCCTTGGCGGCACCGGCCCCGACGGCGCCGAGGACCACCGCCCACAGCAGGACCACGAGCCAGCGGCGCCGGAAGGCGGCGCGGCCCATGCGATACAGGAAGGTAGCCACGAGTCTGAGATCTCCGCATCCGATGTGGGGTACTGCTCAAGACTCGCGAAACGGGGCTTCCCAGGCGTCGTGCCCCTACCGTCACTTCCGCCTGGTGCGATCGCATGAGCGGTGCACCGGCCTCCTCCTCAAGAAGGAGCCCGGAGGAGGCCCGTGCACGTGGTCACCGCTGTGCGTCCGTGTGCGGGGTGAGGAACGGCGTCAGCGCGGCCAGCATGGCCTCGGGCGCCTCCTCGGCCGGGTAGTGGCCGCAGTCGGGCAGGATCACGCTGTCCACGTGGTCGGCGGCGATCCGCATGGTGGCGCCGACCATGTCGCCCGAGCACTGCGCCCCGGCGATGGTCAGGACCGGAAGCGTCAGCCGGCTCCGCGCCCGCGACTCGTTCTGCCCGATCGTCACGTCCAGGGCCCGGTAGCACGCGAAGCTGGCGCGCAGGGCTTCGGGATCGGCGGCGAGGGTCTCGATGTAGAGGTTCACGGCGTGCTCCGGAAGCGAGGTCGGAGTCGCCGCCTTCGAGGCGAACTGGTGGCCGAAGTAGAGGTGTTCGCGCCCCCGGACCAGCTCCTCGTTGACCCCGGCCAGCCTGTTGAAGCCGAAGTGCCAGAGCCGGTCGTTCGCCTCTCCGCTCCCGAAGAGCGGCGGGGACGGGGACAGACCGGGGATGGCGGCCTCGGCGACGGCCAGCCGTTCGAGCCGGTCCGGGTGGTCTGCGGCCAGGGCGTAGCCGGTCCACATGCCGATGTCATGGCCGACCATGGCGAAGCGCCGGTGTCCCAGCGCCTCCATCAGAGCCACCAGATCGTCGGCGAGCGTGCCGGTGTCGTAGCCGTCCCGGGGCTTGTCGGTCAGCCCGACGCCGCGCGGGTCCACCGCGACGACCTGGTGGTGCGCCGCCAGCGCCGGCATGACGAGCCGCCAGGCGTACCAGGTCTGGGGCCAGCCCGCCAGGAGGAGCAGCGGCGGTCCGTCACCGCCGACGACGGCGTGCATGCGGAGTTCGCCGGTGTCGACGTAACGGCTGGTGAAGGTGTCGGCGAACCCCGGGGGGAGCTGCGGCGCACCGGACACCGAGCCGGGGCCCTGGGGGACGGCCGGGGCGGTCGGGGCAGTCGGAGGGGTGATCATGCGAGTCCTCATTTCACGGGAGCGGATGTGGAGGCGGATGTACGGGAGCCGGCGCGGGCGGAGTCCACCGGCGTGGAGGGCTGCGGGCCCGGCGGGGCGCCCCACAGGGTGGTGACGGTCACCGCGCCGACGGCGGCTGCGAGAAGCAGCGTCGCGACGTCCTGGTTGATCGCCTGGGTGAGGACTCCGAGGGCCAGCGTCGGGATGGTCGTTCCGGCGTAGGCGGCGAGGAAGTACGTCGCGAGGAGGTCGGCCCTGTGTGCCGGGTCGGCGAGGCGCTGGGTGACGGCGACACCGCGGCGGAAGGACAGACCGATGCCGATGCCCGCCAGGACCGTCCCGGCGACGAACGTCGGCAGGGAGCGCGCCCACAGACCCGTCTCGAACACGGCGACGCCCGCGAGGAGCGCTGTGGGCGCAGGCCACCGCCGCGACAACCACGTCGCCGGAGCCGCGAGTTGGGCGATCAGGGCGACGGCGAAGAGGAGTGCGACCTCACCGCCCACGGCTGCGGCGGAGTGGACGTGCAACTGCACGCGCAGGAAGGACGGGACGAGTGAGGAGAACAGACCGCTCACCGCGAACGCGGCGAACACGGCTGCTGCGGCGCGCAGGAACTCCGCACGCCCCCCGCTCACGTCGGGCAGGGCCGGACGGCGCACGGACAGCGTGGGACGCCGGCGCACGAGGACGGTCTCCGGTACGAGCGCGAGGGCGGCCGCCGCCGGGACCAGGGCGACGAGGTAGGCCCAGAACACCAGATGCGTGGGGTCCGCGCCGAACTGCGCGAAGACCCCGGCCACGACGGCGCCGAGCCCGAGGCCGCCCATGTTCGCCGCGGTGGCCACGACCGACGCGCGGCCGGCGTGCCGGGAACCCGCGAGCTCGCCGAGAGCCGCAGTCGCCGTGGCGGTGAACACACCGGTGGAGAGCCCGCACAGGAACCGCGCCACGAGCAGCGTCCCCGTGTCCTGCGCGAGCAGGAAGAGCACCGTGCTCAGGGCGGCCACGAGGAGGGCCGATGCCAGCAGCGGCCGTCGGCCCACCCGGTCGGACAGGGAGGCGAACACCATCAGCGCGAGCACCGTGCCGAGCGCGTACGTGGCGAAGATCAGGGTCGTCGTGAAGGGGCCGAAGCCCATGCGCGGGGCCCAGAAGGCGTACAGCGGCACCGGCAGGGTGCCGCCGAGCATGACGAGGCCGTACACCACGGCCGTCAGCCAGAAGCCGAGGCGTGAGGGTGGGGCCGTCGGCCGGATATCGGTCGCGGTGGTGGGGTCCGGGGTGGTGTCGCCTTGCATGGGCGGCGCCTCCTCTCGCAGAAGGAAGGGCATGCACATCACCGTAACAGCATGTTGGATCGATCGGTCCAACATTGCCGCCTACTTTGACCGATCGGTCCAGGAACGCGTTAGAGTGGCTGGAGCAGCACGGTGAGGAGAGGTGCGACATGGCAGGCCGAAAACAGTTCGACGTCGACGAGGCCCTGGTCAGGTCGATGCACGTCTTCTGGCAGCGCGGATACGCGGATGCCTCCCTCGACCTGCTGAGCTCGGCAACCGGCCTCGGCCGCGGGTCGCTCTACGGGACCTTCGGCGGCAAGGACGCACTGTTCCGTCAGTCCCTGGACCGCTATTCCTCCACGTACGGCGAGCAGTACGAGAAGGCGCTGACCGACCACCCGGATGACCCGGTAGGCGCGGTCGAGGCGTTCTTCGGCGTCGTACTGGACCGCATCGCCGACCCCGCGGTGCCCGACGGCTGCCTCATGGCGCAGTCGGCCACCCAGGCCGCCACGCTGAGCCCTGAGAGCCGGGCCCATGTGCGGGCACTGCTCGGCAGGCAGCGGGACCGCCTGCGTGCCGCACTGTCGGGCTCCGGCGCGGACACCGAGAACAGCGAGGAACTGGACGACCTCGCCACGTACGTCGTGGCGGTCCACCAGTCACTGGCCGTGCTCAGCCGCGCCGGGATGCCACTCGACGACCTGCGCGCCGTCGCCCGCATCGCCTGCACCACCGTGGCGGACACCCTCGCGCGGGCGCGGACCGGCCGGACCGCGGACTGACCTGCCGGAGACCCCTGCCCACCCCACCGCATCGGGCACAGGATGTCGGGTCCGGCAGGGTGGGTCCTTCCTAACGTGAGAGAGCGAAAGGGAAGGAGTCCGGGATGCTGGACCGGCTGAACCAGGCCATGGAGCACATCGAGTCCCACCTCGACCAGCCGCTCGACGTGGGCGGTCTCGCGCGCATCGCGGTGACGTCGGAGTACCACTTCCGGCGGATGTTCTCCGCACTGGCGGGCCTCCCGCTGTCGGAGTACATCAGGCGCAGACGGCTGACCGTGGCGGGCGCCGAGGTGCTCGCCGGTGAGCGGACGCTGCTGGACATCGCGACGCGCTACGGCTACGGCTCCGGCGAGGCCTTCGCCCGTGCGTTCCGCGCCGTGCACGGTGTGGGTCCGGGCGAGGCCCGGCGCACCGGTGCGGCGCTGCACTCCCAGCCCCAGATGTCCTTCCGCCTCATCATCGAAGGGAGCAGCAGCATGCGATACAGGATCGTGGACAAGGCCGATTTCCGAGTGGTCGGCAAGAAGGCCCGCGTACCGCTCGTCCACGAAGGGATGAATCCGGCGATCGCCGGATTCATCCGGGGCATCGCCCCCGAAACGATGCGGCGCATCGCCGCACTCGCCGACCAGGACCCGGCGGGGATCGTCGGGGTCAGCGACCAGCTCGACCCCAGCCGGGCGGAAGGGACCGAACTCGACTACTACCACGGGGTGGTGACGAGCGCCGAGGTGCCCGAGGACATGGACGCCCTGGACGTCCCGGCCGGAATGTGGGCCGTCTTCGAGGACTCCGGCCCCTTCCCGCAGGCGCTCCAGCACCTGTGGCGGGACGTTTTCACACAGTGGTTCCCGTCGAACCCCTACGGGAGCAGGCCGGGGCCCGAGATCCTGAGCGTGCGGCTCTCCCCGGACGGGGCGCAGGCGGACGCGGAGCTGTGGATCCCCGTGGAGCGGTCCGCCGTCTGAGGGGCGCCGGCCACTACCGGGAGCCGCCCAGCCCCTCCCCGATCCAGGTGAGGCCGAAGTCCAGGACCTCACCGGCTTCGAACAGGTGGCTGTCGGCCGCGCCGACCCTGCCCCGGCATCCGATCCCGGCGGCCAGCATGTCCCGGACGATCGTCTCGAACGGGTCCTGGCCCACGGGCGTGACGGAGGAGTAGTCGAAGGCTCCCCTCGACGAGTCGATGTCACGGAAGCGGCGCCAGACGCGCCGGCCTCCGTCCAGGACCGGCTGCTCGTAATCCACGAAACGCTTGCCCGGCGCGTCGGCGAGCGCCTCGGCGTGGTGCAGCAGGGTGAGGGTCTCCAGCGGTGCGCCCAGCATCAGCACCCTGCCACCCAGGGCGACCAGCCGGGCGAGCGGACTGCCGGGGCCGTGCGGGTCGTCCCACGGATGATCGGCCGTCAGCTCGGTGGCCGCCGCGCCGAGCGCGGCGAAGCTCACGTCGGGGTGCCGGCTGCGGACGGCTCCCGGCCACCGGCGCAGCGCCTCCGGGAGGCGGCCGTTGTCATGGTCCGCCTCGCTCAGCACCGGGTCGTACGCGAAGGGTTCGGCCCGTACGGCGTCCTGCCAGGGCTGCGGCCAGCCGGAGAAGCCGTACGGCAGGGCGTCGTTCCAGCCGCAGGTCACCATCAGGGTCCCCCGCTCCCCCACCGCGTCGCGGAGGGCGCCGATGAGGGTCGGGGGGCCGCCGACCACGTATCCGACGGCGGACATCCGCGTATGGAACATCACGGTGTCACCCTCGACGAGACCCAGCGCGGTCAGGTCGCGGAGGAGCCGGCCGCGGGTGACGGGGCCGTCGCCGCGCGCGAGCAAGGCCGCATGGTCCGGGGGCGGTTCGTCCATGGGAGCGACGGTACCGCTCGCGCGGCCCGGGAGCCTTTCGCGGGCGGGGAGCGGCACGGCCCGCGGGCAAGTGGCGGGCCTTCCCCGTCCGTGACGGCAGGGTGAAGACACAGGGCGCGCACGACGCCGCGCGGACGGAGAGGCCCCGGCACCGGCGGCCGGTCCCGGCTCCGCGTCGTTCACAGACAATCCACAGACTCCGGGAACCGTGTCGCTCGATTCGGCCGTCCTCACGCCCGAACTACCGCACGGGTCACAGCGGGTGCCGTGCGGGACACGCCATGTATCCAAGGAGCAGCATGTCCGTCCACGGCAGTACGCGACCCAGGAACAGCCGCCCGAGGGGCACCGGTTCCCCGTCGGCGCGTGGCGGTCGCACGGTCCTCCAGGGCTGCGCGAAGGGCGTCCTGATGCTCACGCTCGTGCTCGGAGCCACCACGGCCTGCGGCCCGTTCTCGGACGGCGGCGGGTCGTCGAAGGGCCGCAGCGGGTCGTCGAACGGCGGCGGAGGCAGCCACGAGGCCAAGGACTGGAAGGTCGGCGACTGCGCCGGACCCGACACCAGCGAGTCGAAGGACGGCTTCGAGCCCCTCGACTGCGACGACCCCAAGGCGACGATCAAGGCTCTCGAGGTCAAGGACGGCGAGTTCTTCGCCGGGGCCGTCGAGTGCCCGGCCGGTACCGACGAGATCATCTCGGTGAAGGTGTCCTTCGGCGGGGACGCCAGTGGCGGCCTCCCGAGCAAGACGATCTGCGGCCGCAACCTCTCCGACGACCACCCCGGTGACGCGGGCGCGGGCGGCGGTCAGCTCGTGGTCGGGGACTGCGTGGACGACGAGGCGAAGGAAGTGGCCTGCGCGACGGGCGGGAACAAGGTCCTCGCCCTGACCAAGACCGCCGAGGAGTGCCCGGCGGGCGCGGACAACCCCATCGAGCTCTTCCCGAGCCCCGGCCGCCCGTACGACGCGATCTGCACCAGCAAGGCCTGACGGGTCGACGACAGGGCCCGGTCGGGCAGCAGTGCGGCCCGGTGGCAAGCACCGGCAGGACCTGCGG
>NZ_JBHWZS010000356.1:0-8383 GCF_042728155.1 Streptomyces sp. NPDC060209 | reverse complement strand
CGCGCAGCACCCCGGCGCCCGCAACGCCGCTCGCATTCTGTCCGCCGTCAGTGGGGGCTCGGCCCGCAGGCCAATATCCTCTCCCCTCCCCACTCGGTCCAGATCCAGGCCTCCGGACCGTTCGATCGTGACGGCCCAGGTGGTGGAACCGAGCCTGCGGAGCATGACCGCGGTTGTGCCTGCCCCGGGGACAGCGGATTCTGAAGGGGATGAACGGGGCTGGTTTGGCGCCATGACTGCATGGAAAGCGGAGCAGAGTGCCGATTTTCGTGGTCCCCTCGACGTCACCAGGGCGGCCACGGCGGTTCTCGACGCCCAGGACACGGTCATCGGGTGGAGCCCCGCGGCGGAGCGGCTCCTCGGTTACCCGCCGCACGAAATCGTCGGACGGCCCCTGACCGCGTTCCTGTCACCTGCCCCGACACCCTCCGTCCCCCCGCCTCCCGCCCGGTTTCGGGGAAACGAAGTCCGTGCCGCCCTGCACCGGGACGGGCGTGAGCTGATCGTCGCCGCCGCGGTGTGTCCCCTGCCGGGTGCCGGCGCGGCGGAGCGCGTCCTCGTCATGACGGAGCTGAAGGATCTCCGGCTCTGGGAATCCCGGCTGGCCCTTTTGCACGGTCTGGCCACCCAGTCACCCGTCGGCCTGGCCATCTACGACACCGACCTGCGCTTGACCTGGTGCAACGCGGCGTACGAACAGGAGATCGGACGGCCGTTCGCCGAGTTCCGAGGCTTTCGGGCCGATGAGCTGTACTCCGAGGGAAATTTCGTCACCAAGGGGCATCCGCCCACTCTCGACGCGGTCATGCGGCATGTGCTGGACACCGGAGAGCCATTTCTGGACCTGCACTTCCAGGCCCGGCCGCCCAGCGACCCGGAAACGGACCACCTCTGGTCCTGTGCCTACTACCGGCTCCAGGACTCCGACGGACACGTCTTCGGAGTGTGCGAGGACACCTTCGACATCTCCGATCGCCACAAGGCCCAGCGGCGGCTCGCCCTGCTCGTCGAGGCGGGCCGCGGAATCGGCACCGCCCTCGATGTGCTCGCCACGGCCGAGAAGATCCCTGAGGTGGCGGTACCGGAGTTCGCCTCCACGGTCACGGTCGACCTCTCCAGGGCGGTGCTGGAAGGCGAGGTGCCGGCCACCAGCGACGCGGCGGCCATGTCTCTGGTACGGGTCGCCCACCGCTCGGCCGGGGACGCCGACCGGCGGAAGCCGGGACGGCAGCCTCTTTCCCCTCCGCCCGGTAACCACTCACCCGTGGAGTACCCGTCCGGCTCGCCGCAGGATCGCAGCCTCTCCTCCGGCGGGCTCGTGCTCGACGACACGGTTCTGGTCGTGCCGCTGCGGGCCGGGAACAGCACGCTCGGGCTCGTCACCTTCTTCCGCGGCACCCGCTCGGCCGTCTTCGACAGCGGCGAAGTGGCGCTCGCCGACGAGTTGGTCGCCCGTACTGCGGTGTCCATCGACAACGCTCGCCGCTTCACCCGTGAACGCACCGCCTCGCTGGCACTCCAGCGCCAGCTGCTGCCGCAACACGTCCCGAAGCAGTCGGCGGTCGACCTGGCCTACCGCTACCTGCCCACGGACGACATGACAGGGGTCGGCGGTGACTGGTTCGACGTCATTCCGCTCTCCGGAACCCGGGTCGGTCTCGTGGTCGGGGACGTGGTCGGTCACGGTCTGCAGGCAGCCGCCACCATGGGGCGGCTGCGTACGACCGTACGCGCGTTCGCCCAGCTGGACATGGATCCCGTCGAGCTGCTGTCACGACTCGACGACCTGGTGGGTCAGTCGGCGGAGGACCAGTGGGGCGGGCCGGACGGACCCGACGGTGCCTACTCCGATGTGACCACCGGGGCGACCTGCCTCTACGCGGTCTACGACCCGGTGTCGCGGCGCTGCGTCATGGCCAGGGCCGGGCACCTCCCACCGGCGATCGTCGGCCCGGACGGCCGGGCGTCCTTCCCGGACCTGCCGGCAGGTCCGCCCCTCGGTCTAGGCGGCCTCCCGTTCGAGCCCATGGAGATCGAGCTGCCGGCAGGCAGCCTGCTGGCCCTCTACACCGACGGCCTGGTCGAGTCCCGTGACCGGGACATCGACCACGGACTCGACACCCTGGGACGCGTGCTCAGCGACCGGCACGCATCGCTCGAAGAACTGTGCGACCGAGCCGTGACGGAACTCCTGCCGGCCGGTTCGACGGCCGACGACACCGCCCTGCTCCTCGTCCGCACCCGCGAGCTCGACACCTCGCAGGTGGCCGAATGGGAGCTGACCGCAGAACCGGTCGCCGCCGGCCGTGCCCGGGAGCTGGCCACCGAACAGCTGCACCGCTGGGGCCTCGACGAGCTGTCGTTCGCGACCGAGCTCGTCGTCAGCGAGCTGGTGACCAACGCGGTCAGGTACGCCGAAGGACCTCTCCACGTACGCCTCATTCGTGACCGCACCCTCCTGTGCGAGGTCGCGGACGCGGGCCACACCTCACCGAACCTGCGCCACAGCGGCGAGGACGACGAGGGCGGGCGTGGCCTGTTCATCGTCGCGCAACTCGTCCAGAGGTGGGGAACGCGCTACACCCGCTCCGGAAAGACCATCTGGACCGAACAGGCTTTTCCCACGACCGTTTGAGCCGCTCGTGGCTGCCGTTCAGACGCTTGCGGACGGGCTCCCTCGCGGCGGCGCACCCGCCTGAAGCCTCAGTCCGAGTCGCGCAGCGGCGGGGCCGCCGGGACCTCGATCCGGTACATCGAATGCAGGCGGCACCGGACGACCCTGCGCACGTTTCCAGTCAGGCATGACACCCAATTAAGTCAGTTGATTGATTTAGATAGGGGTGTGGTGTCTAGTGATCGAGAGCGCGGACTCAGGGAGGCAGACATGAGTGGAGCCCATGAGGTGCGACCGCCGGGCCACCCAGCCACCGGGAACTCAGCGGCGCCACTGACCAGGCTTGCGGCGGATGCCGACGCCTTCCGACGCCTTGAAGGCGTACTCACGGACCCGCTGCGCGAGGTGCGGTGAATGGCGAACGCAACCGAGCCTCGCACCGGCCGCGGGGCCGATACACGCGAAGCCATCATGACGGCGGCCGAGCGCCTCTACGCCGAGCACGGTCTGTCGAACGTGTCCAACCGGCAGATCAGCGAGGCGGCCGGCCAAGGCAACAACACCGCCGTCAGCTACCACTTCGGGAGCAGGACGACGCTCGTACGCGCCATCATGACCAAACACGGCACACACGTCGACGTGATCCGCAGGCGCTACGTGGAGGCCGCCGGCGACAGCACCGACCTGCGGGACTGGGTGCGCTGTCTGCTGCGCCCGGTGACCGAACACCTTGCCGGCCTCGGCGCCCCCTCCTGGCAGGCCCGGTTCGCCATGCAGGTGATGGCCGACCCCCTGATGCGGGTCCTGGTGGCAGAGGAGTCCCTCACTCGTGACAGCCTGCGCCGCACCCTCCAGGGACTGGGCCGGTGCCTGTACGACATCGTGCCCCCCGAGATCCGCCCCGCGCGCGCGGACATGGCCCGCCACCTGATCACCCACACCTGCGCGGAGCGGGAATTCGCCTTGGCCGAGGACCCGGTCGAGCCCGGCACGTCGTGGGAGCGCACCGCCGACGCGTTGGAGGACGCGTTGGTGGGACTCCTCGCCGCTCCCACCACCCGCCGCTGAAGAGACCACCTGGAACCGACCGATCCGACAAGGGAGAGAGAATGAAGATCACTGTGGACGAGGAGAAGTGCTGCGGTGCCGGCCAGTGCGTGTTGATCGCACCGGAGGTGTTCGACCAGCGCGATGAGGACGGCATCGTCATCCTCCTCGACGCCGCGCCCGCCACCGACCAGCACCAGGTGGTCCACGAGTCCGCCGGCATCTGCCCCGCCGCCGCCATCCATGTCCATGAGGACGCGTGAACACGCCTTCGAGCGTGCTCGTCGTCGGGGCCGGCGCCGCAGGTCTCTCCGTCGTGGAGAGCCTCCGCCGCAAGGGCTACCGCGAGCGGATCACACTCATCGGCGAGGAGACCGGCGCACCGTACGACCGCCCGCCCCTGAGCAAGCAGGTACTCGCCGGGACGTGGGACGCCGAACGCACGCACCTGCGCACCCGTGACGTACTGGACGCCCTGGACACGGAGTTCGTCCTCGGCGATCGTGCGCTGGCGCTCGACGCCGCCACGCGCACCGTGCGCACCGGGAGCGGGGCGGAGCTGGGAGCAGAAGCCGTCGTGCTCGCCACCGGACTGCACGCACGCAGACTGCCAGGTCTGTCGGGTACAGCAGGCGTTCATGTGCTGCGTACCCTCGACGACGCCGCACGGATACGCGGTGAACTACTGGAGGCCGAGCGCGTCGTGGTCGTCGGGGACGGGGTACTCGGCGCCGAGATCGCCGCCACCGCCCGCCTCATGGGCACCGACGTGACACTCACAGGGCCACAGGCGGCACCGATGCAGGCGCAGTTGGGCCACGACATCGCCCGACTGCTCGCCGCGCTGCACACCGAGCACGGGGTGCGGCTGCGTCCGGACACTCTGGTGGACGCACTGGAAACGACCGACGGACGCGTCACCGCTGTCCGCCAGGTCGAGGGCGAGACCATTCCTGCGGATCTCGTCGTCTCGGCGGTCGGCAGCACCCCCGCAACCGACTGGCTGGCCGGCAGCGGGCTGCTGCTCGAGGACGGTGTGGTGTGCGACTCCCGCTGCCGCGCCGCCGACGGCATCTACGCCGCCGGAGATGTGGCCCGCTTCCACCACGAGGCTCTCGGACGGTCGCTGAGACTGGAGAACCGCACGAATGCCACCGAGCAGGCGATGCTGGTCGCGGCGAACATCCTGGGCGAGGACCGCCCCTACAGCCCCATCCCCTACTTCTGGACCGACCAGCTCGGCGTCAAGATCCAGGTGTACGGACTGCCCACACCCACCGCCACCGTGCACATCGTCGAAGGCGGCACGGAGGAGGGCCGGTTCGTCGCGCAGTACCTCGACAGCGATGGCAGCCCCGTCGCCGTCCTCGGCTGGAACATGCCCAAACAGGCCCGCGGGCACCGCCATCACCTCCTCGGCAGATACACCCCCGCACCCGCTGCCGCCCCGCGGTGACGAGCGGCCGCCGACGGACCTCCGGCCCGCCCCACCCGCTCACGCCACCTCCCACCCACAGCACCGGACTCACGGTGACCACCCTGGAGCCCGCCGCCCGAACGCAGTTGAGGTGACAGCACCTCGCCGGGCCCGCACGCTTCCGTCGCCCACCTCTGACTGATCCGCGCACGCCTCCCGCCCCCCAACTGGCTGAGGCGTCCCCACCCCACCGGAGAAGACCGTGACACGTACGCCCGCCACCTCCGAAGCAAGCGCCCCAGAGGTCCCCGACTTCCCCCCGCCGCGCTCCTCGGAGTGCCCATTCGCCCCCTCCCCCGGTATGCGGGCGCTGTCCGGGTACGGCCCGCTGACGCCGGTCCGCTCCTGGGGTGGCAGCACTCCCTGGGCCGTGACCGGACACGCCGAACAGAAGGCGTTGCTGTCCGATCCCCGTCTGAGCGTGGAGTTCTCCCGGCCGGGCTTCCCCAGCCCTGTGGACCCGGCGCACGCCCATGCCGGTAGCACCGACCTGAGCTTCGTGGGGATGGACGACCCCGAGCATGCGCGGCTGCGCCGCATGGTCAGTGGCGCCTTCACCATCAAGCGGGTCGAGGCGATGCGTCCCCGCGTGCAGGAGATGGCCGACGACTTCATGGACGCCATGCTCAAGGGCCCCAAACCCGCCGACCTCGTCCAGTCCCTCGCCCTGCCGATACCCTCCCTGGTCATCTCCGAAATGCTCGGAGTGCCATACGAGGACCACGAGTTCTTCCAGATCAACAGCAAGGCCATCGTCTCCGCCGTCGCCTCCCCCCAGGAACGCCGGACGGCCCACACGAACCTGGCCACCTACCTCGACGAGCTCGTCGGCCGCAAGCTGGTCGAGCCCGGCGACGATCTCCTCTCCAGCCTCTGCGCACGTATCGAGAGCGACGAACTCACCCGCCGCCAGGCCGCCACGATGGGCGTGCTCCTCCTCCTCGGCGGACACGAGACCACCGCGAACATGATCAGTCTGGGCACGCTCCTGCTCCTGCAGCACCCCGAGCAACTTGCCCTGATCCGCGACACGGACGACCCCGCCGTCATCCGCGACGCCGTCGAGGAACTCCTGCGCTACCTCTCCATCGTCCACCTCGGCCGACGCCGTACCGCCCTGGAGGACATCGAGATCGCCGGCCGCACCATCCGCGCCGGAGACGGCGTCATCCTCCTCGGCGAACTCGCCAACCGCGACCCCGCGGTCTTCCCCGAGCCCGACCGCCTCGACATCACCCGCAATGCACGTCAGCACCAGGCATTCGGCGCCGGCAGCCACCACTGTGTCGGCCAGCCCTTGGCCCGCATGGAACTCCAAGTCCTCTATCCCGCCCTCTTCCGCCGCATCCCCACCCTCCGCGCTGCCGACAGCCTCGACGCGATTCCCTTCAAGTACGACGCCCTCATCTACGGCCTCCACGCCCTTCCCGTCACCTGGTAGCGAGAACCGACCGGCCCACAACGCTGTCCGAAGTGCCCCGGCCGGGCCCGGGAAGGCCCCGGACCCGGCCCGGGCGGGTGACCGCGGAAGCGGGTGCCCATCCCGAAGGATTTACATGGGCGCGGCGGCGTGGATCCGCTTCCGACGAGAGCAGGCGAGTGGGCAGCCTGCCGCCCGCCCAAGTCCTCCTCGGGCGACGACCTACGGAACCGAGCGGTCGCGGGACCCGGCCGGCCGGGGCTGGGGAACCCGTGGGCGTCCAGCGCCGCGCAACAGCGAGCCGACCCGCACTGGGGGATGACGGCGAACCACCGGGCACGGGGCGGCCTGCGGGCGGGAACGCCGCGTCACGTGAAGCCCTGCCCGATGAGGTGGGTGCTGGGGCCGTTGTGGGGTAGTCGAGCCGATACAACGACAAACACAGCTCAGCGACGAGGTTTCGCCATGGCGGGCTCGCTTCGAGGTCCATCACCCGTCCGGCGGGAGCCATCGCTTCGTGCTGCCGCCACCGGCGGACAGGTGATCGCCTTCAGCCGTCGGACGCAACGCCGACGCCTCCGCCCAGGACAGAGCAGGAGGACGGCACGGCACCGGGCAGATCGTGACCGACCCGTTCCGACTCTGTGCGGCAGCCGATGTTTCCGACAGATCGAGGAAGGCAAGGTGACCCAGCCATGAGCACGGCAGAGCGGCAGACCCACGCCACCGACGACTCGGTGAGCGTGCTGGTTTCGCGCGCCTCGCAGCAGATTTCGGAGCTGGTCCGCGAGGAGATGCAGCTCGCCCGGGCGGAAATGACCCAGAAGGGCAAGCGCTTCGGAAAGGGCGGCGGCCTCTTCGGCGCCGCGGGCTTCATCGGCATCCTGGCGGCCCAGGCTCTGATCGCGACCTGCATCGCGGCTCTCGCGCTGGTACTGCCGGTGTGGGCGTCGGCCCTCATCGTCACGGCGGTGCTGGCGGCAGTGGCGGCCGTGGCGGCCCTGGCCGGGAAGAAGCAGATCGCCCAGGCCGGCTCCCCCGCCCCCGAGCGGACCGTCGACAGCGTCAAGGCCGATCTGGCCGAGATCAAGGAAAGGGCACACCGATGAATGAAGAATCCCGGACCAACATAGGCACCCCTGTCCCCGACGCTTCAGACCCCGAGGAGCTGCGCGAACAGGTCGAGCGCACCCGCGACGAACTCGGGCAGACCGTCGAAGCGCTGGCGGCCAAGGCCGACGTCAAGGCGCAGGCGAAGGAGAAGGCAGCCGCTGCCAGGGAACAGGCCTCGGAGAAGGCGGCCCTGGTGGCCGACCAGATCCGCGGAAAGGCCGAGCAGGCCACGCGACTCGTCAAGGACAAGACGCCCGACCCCGTCTTGGAGAAGACAGCCCAGGCCGCGGCCCAGGTACGGGAAACCGCGACCCGGGCCGGACAGTACGCGGCGGACAAGGCTCCCGACCCGCTGCTCGAAAAGGCCGGCCGGGCCGCGTCGGCCGCACGAGCCAACCGCAAGTCGCTCCTCGCGGGCGGTGCTCTGCTCGCCGCCTTCCTGCTGGTGCGTCGCGGCCGGGGACGCCGATGAAGGCGTCCAAGATCGCCTACAAGCCGGTCGGGATGGCCCTCGGCGCGGCGGGCGGCATGATCGCGGGTGTCGCGTTCAAGCAGGCGTGGAAGATCATCGAGGGTGATGGCGATGCACCCGACGCCACGGACGAAGACCGTTCCTGGCAGCAGATCCTGCTGGCCGCCGCCCTCCAGGGCGCCATCTTCGCCGTGGTCAAGGCCGCGGTCGATCGGTCGGGCGCGGTGGCCACGCGACGCC
>NZ_JBHWZS010000355.1:0-8433 GCF_042728155.1 Streptomyces sp. NPDC060209 | reverse complement strand
CCCGTACGCATCGCGTACGGGAGCCCCTTTCACGTGTCGGCGCGGCCTCAGCCGCCGAACTCCTCCAGGCCCTTCAGCGCCTGGTCCAGCAGCGCCTGCCGGCCCTCGAGCTCTCGGGAGAGCTTGTCGGCCCTGGCGTTGTTGCCCGAGGCGCGTGCCGTGTCGATCTGCGTGCGCAGCTTGTCGACGGCCGCCTGGAGCTGACCGGTCAGACCCTCGGCGCGTGCCCGCGCCTCCGGGTTCGTCCGGCGCCACTCGGACTCCTCGGCCTCCTGGAGCGCCCGCTCCACCGCCTGGACCCGGCCCTCGACCTTCGGGCGGGCGTCACGCGGGACGTGGCCGATGGCCTCCCAGCGCTCGTTGATGGAGCGGAACGCGGCCCTGGCCGCCTTCAGATCCGTCACCGGGACCAGCTTCTCGGCCTCGGCGGCGAGATCCTCCTTGAGCTTGAGGTTCTCGCCCTGCTCGGCGTCCCGCTCGGCGAAGACGCCGCTGCGGGCGGCGAAGAACACGTCCTGGGCGCCGCGGAAGCGGTTCCACAGGTCGTCCTCGGCCTCGCGCTGGGCGCGGCCCGCCGCCTTCCACTCGGTCATCAGGTCGCGGTAACGCGCGGCCGTCGTACCCCAGTCGGTCGAGCCGGAGAGCGACTCCGCCTCGGCGACCAGCCTCTCCTTGACCTTCCGGGCATCCTCGCGCTGGGCGTCCAGAGCGGCGAAATGTGCCTTGCGGCGCTTGGAGAAGGCGGAACGGGCATGCGAGAAGCGGTGCCACAGCTCGTCGTCGGACTTGCGGTCCAGGCGAGGCAGCCCCTTCCACGTGTCGACGAGCGCCCTCAGACGCTCACCCGCCGACCGCCACTGCTCGCTCTGCGCCAGCTCCTCGGCCTCGACGACGAGCGCCTCCTTGGCCTGACGGGCCTCGTCGGTCTGCTTCGCCTTCTGGGCCTTGCGCTCCTCGCGGCGCGAGTCGACCGTCGCGACGAGCGCGTCCAGCCGCTTGCCGAGCGCGGCGAGGTCGCCGACGGCGTGGTGCTCGTCGACCTGCTGACGCAGGTGCTCGATCGCCGCCGTGGCGTCCTTCGCCGACAGGTCGGTGGTCTTCACCCGCCGCTCGAGGAGGCCGATCTCGACCACCAAGCCCTCGTACTTGCGCTCGAAATAGGCCAGAGCCTCCTCGGGCGAACCGGCCTGCCACGATCCGACGACCTGCTCGCCCTCGGCCGTACGCACGTACACGGTGCCCGTCTCGTCGACACGGCCCCACGGGTCGCTGCTCACAGCGCCTCCTCCACCTGATGCATCGAGGAGGTTCGCCCCCCGTGCATCGTCCACAGTTTCCTGGGGCGGGCAGCGCCCGCCCTGCACAACGCCAATCTAGGCGACCGGCCACCCGGCTGTCCGCACTCAGCGCGGCTGAAATTCTCCGGTGCGCTCCAGGAACCTCGTGCCGGGCGGCCGCGCACAGGGTCAGGTCTTGTCGACCGTCGCCTTCTCGACCGTGACGGCCTTCTTCGGAGCACCGTCGCCCGCCCCATCGGCGACGCCCGCCTCGGCGACCTTCTTCACGGCCTTCAGACCCGCATCGTCCATGGTGCCGAACGGCGTGTAGCTGGGCGGCAGTTTGGTGTCCTTGTAGACCAGGAAGAACTGGCTGCCGCCCGTCCCCGGCTGGCCGGTGTTCGCCATCGCGACGGTTCCCGCCGGGTACGTCACCGCGCCGTCGTCGCCCGCCTTGCCCAGCGCGGTCAGATTCTCGTCCGGGATCGTGTAGCCGGGGCCGCCGGTCCCGTCGCCCTTCGGGTCGCCGCACTGGAGGACGAAAATGCCTTCCGTGGTCAGCCGGTGACACTTCGTGCTGTCGAAGTACCCCTTGTCCGCGAGGGCCTTGAACGAGTTCGTGGTGTGCGGGGTCTTCGCCGCGTCCATCGCGATGCCGATGTCGCCCTGGCTCGTCTTGAGCGACATCGAGTACTTGGCCTTCTTGTCGATCTCCATCGCGGGCTCAGGAGCACTGCTCTCGCTCGCCGAGGGCGACGCCGACGGGCTCGCGGAGGCGCCCGCGTCCGCGGAGGTCTTCGAGTCGTCGCCGTCGAGCGATACGTACGCTCCCGCTCCGATGACCGCCACCACGGCCACCGACGAAGCGATGATCACCGCGAGACGCCTGGTCCTCCGGCGCGCTTCCTCCCGGCGCTGCTGCTGCCGCTCGAACTTCTCCCGGGCGAGCTGCCGCCGCCGCTGATCGCTGCTGACCACCGGATGGTCTCCTTGTACGTCGTGTGATCGGACCTGGAATGCCCGTACGGTATATGGGTTAGCTGTGGAATGAGGAGCGCCGGTAGTCTCTGGTCTGCCGCATTCCTCTTTTCGCGGCCCTCCTCGTCGGACGAACACTAAGGACGATCGTGCTCATTGCAGGGTTCCCCGCCGGGGCCTGGGGGACCAATTGCTACCTGGTCGCCCCCGCCGCCGGCGAGGAGTGCGTGATCATCGACCCGGGCCACCAGGCCGCCCAGGGCGTCGAGGAAGCGCTGAAGAAGCATCGGCTCAAGCCCGTCGCCGTCGTGCTCACCCATGGCCACATCGACCACGTCGCCTCCGTCGTCCCCGTGTGCGGCGCCCATGACGTCCCTGCCTGGATCCACCCCGAGGACCGCTACATGATGAGCGACCCGGAGAAGGCGCTGGGCCGTTCCATCGGGATGCCGCTCATGGGTGAGCTGACCGTCGGCGAACCGGACGACGTCAAGGAGCTGACCGACGGTGCCGCGCTGAAGCTGGCGGGCATGGAGTTCGGCGTCGCGCACGCGCCCGGCCATACCAAGGGGTCGGTGACGTTCAGGATGCCCGAGGCCGCGGACGTTCCGCAGGTTCTCTTCTCGGGCGACCTGCTCTTCGCCGGCTCCGTCGGACGCACCGACCTGCCCGGCGGCGACCACGCCGAGCTGCTCGAGTCGCTGGCCCGCGTGTGCCTGCCGCTCGACGACTCGACCGTGGTGCTGTCCGGCCACGGCCCCCAGACGACCATCGGCCGCGAGCGCGCCTCCAATCCGTACATGCACGGACTGGACGCGCCCCGCCGAGGAATGTGACGAGAGAAAAAACCTGTGAGCACCTTCCAGGCCCCCAAGGGCACGTACGACCTGACCCCGCCCCGCTCCGCGAAGTTCCTCGCGGTGCGTGAGGCGATCTCCTCGCCGCTGAAGAACTCCGGCTACGGATACATCGAGACGCCCGGCTTCGAGGACGTCGCCCTGTTCGCCCGGGGCGTCGGCGAGTCCACCGACATCGTGTCCAAGGAGATGTACGCCTTCGAGACCAAGGGCGGCGACAAGCTCGCGCTGCGCCCCGAGGGCACCGCCTCCGTGCTGCGCGCCGCACTGGAGGCGAACCTCCACAAGGCGGGCAACCTCCCCGTAAAGCTCTGGTACTCGGGCTCGTACTACCGCTACGAGCGCCCGCAGGCGGGCCGCTACCGCCACTTCTCGCAGGTGGGCGCCGAGGCCATCGGCACCGAGGACCCGGCACTGGACGCCGAGCTGATCATCCTCGCCGACCAGGCGTACCGCTCGCTCGGCCTCACGCAGTTCCGCATCCTGCTGAACTCGCTGGGTGACAAGGAGTGCCGTCCCGTCTACCGGGAGGCGCTCCAGACCTTCCTGCGCGACCTCGACCTCGACGAGGAGACCCGCCGGCGCATCGAGATCAACCCGCTGAGGGTCCTCGACGACAAGCGGCCCGACGTCCAGAAGCAGCTGACCGGCGCCCCGATGCTGCGTGACTTCCTCTGCGACGCCTGCAAGGCGTACCACGAGGAGGTCCGCGACCTGCTGACGGCGGCGGGCGTCGCGTTCGAGGACGACGAGAAGCTGGTCCGCGGGCTCGACTACTACACGCGCACCACCTTCGAGTTCGTCCACGACGGTCTGGGCTCCCAGTCCGCCGTGGGCGGCGGTGGGCGTTACGACGGCCTCTCCGAGATGATCGGTGGTCCCGCGCTGCCGTCCGTCGGCTGGGCCCTCGGCGTGGACCGCACGGTGCTCGCACTGGAGGCCGAGGGCGTCGAGCTCGACATCCCCGCCTCGACCAGCGTCTACGCGGTGCCGCTCGGCGAGGAGGCGCGGCGCGTGCTCTTCGGCCTGGTCACCGAACTGCGCAAGGCCGGCGTCGCGACGGACTTCGCGTTCGGCGGCCGTGGGCTCAAGGGCGCGATGAAGAGCGCGAACCGCTCCGGCGCCCGCTTCACGGTCGTGGCCGGGGAGCGGGACCTCGCCGAGGGCAACGTCCAGCTCAAGGACATGGAGTCGGGCGAGCAGGAGCCCGTGGCGGTCGGCGACCTGGTGACCGTGCTCCAGGGCAAACTGGCCTGAACCGAGGCAGTCGTCCACGCCTGTGCCCGCCCGGTCCGTCCGGGCGGGCACAGCGCGTTCGGCGCCCGCTGTTCCACCGGAAGGCAGGCAGGCACAGGACCGGCCCGCCCAGGCACCGGGCGCCCAGCACCGTCGCGGTCCTGCCCTCACCGTCAACTCGGCGGGAGGGCATTCATCCTGCCGGACGATCCCGATCCGGGAACGCCACCGGCCGCCGGCGCCGGCGGGGTCGGCCCGGAGCACACGGACCGTGCCGTCGTCACGACTGCGCCGGCTCCGCAGGATCACCACGTGGTGCTCCCGCCCGCACCGTTCGGACCGAGGGGCCCGACGGCCTTTCAGGCACGGATCCGCAGGTCGAGCCCGTCCACCGGGGTCAGGTCGCCGCACCGCTCGAGCGGTCCGTGCACGTCGGCCGCGAGTTCTGCGGTGCGGAGGAGGATCTCCCGGAGCACCGTGTCCCGGGCCTCACTTGGGCACACCTTTATGTTCATCGAACAGATGGCCCTGTCGGAGGTGCGGCACAATGACCGTGCCCGGCTGGCTACTCAGTGATGGAACGGCGATATGACGATGGCAGCGGTAGATCACCCCTCCTCCCGGCAGGACGAGGACAAGGGGGACAGGACCTTCGGCGGCAGTCGCGCGCTCGCGCTGCTGCTGGTGATCACAGGCGCGGCCGGGCTGCTCGCCGCCTGGGTGATCACGATCGACAAGTTCAAGCTGCTCGAGGACCCGAGCTTCACCCCGGGCTGCAGCCTGAACCCGGTGGTCGCGTGCGGCAACATCATGAAGAGCGAGCAGGCGTCCGCCTTCGGCTTCCCCAACCCGATGCTCGGCATCGCCACCTACTCGGTGGTCATCGGCATCGGCATGGCGCTCCTCGCCGGAGCCCGCTTCCGCGCCTGGTACTGGCTGGGCCTCAACGCGGGCACGCTGTTCGGCGTCGGCTTCTGCACCTGGCTGCAGTACCAGTCGCTGTACAACATCAACTCGCTGTGCCTGTGGTGCTGCCTGGCCTGGGTCGCCACGATCTTCATGTTCTGCTACGTCACCACGCACAACATCAAGCACGGCATCCTGCCCGCCCCCGCCTGGCTGCGTAACACCCTCACCGAATTCCACTGGGTGCCGCCGGTTCTCTGGATCGGGATCATCGGCATGCTGATCCTGACCCGCTGGTGGGACTTCTGGACCAGCTGAGGTGCCAGGCGGTCCTGTCAGTGGGGTGACATAGGCTTCCTTGCGTGGAGCCCGACCTCTTTACCGCAGCAGCCGAAGACCGCCAGGAGAAGGACCCGTCCAGCAGCCCCCTCGCTGTCCGGATGCGTCCTCGTACGCTGGACGAGGTCGTCGGCCAGCAGCACCTGCTCAAGCCGGGCTCGCCACTGCGCCGCCTCGTCGGCGAGGGCGGCGGAGGCCCCGCGGGGCCCTCGTCGGTGATCCTCTGGGGCCCGCCCGGCACGGGTAAGACGACCCTGGCATACGTGGTCAGCAAGGCCACCAACAAGCGCTTCGTCGAGCTCTCCGCGATCACCGCGGGCGTCAAGGAGGTCCGGGCCGTCATCGAGGGCGCGCGCCGCGCCACCGGCGGTTTCGGCAAGGAGACCGTCCTCTTCCTCGACGAGATCCACCGCTTCTCCAAGGCCCAGCAGGACTCGCTGCTCCCCGCCGTGGAGAACCGCTGGGTCACGCTGATCGCGGCCACCACGGAGAATCCCTACTTCTCGATCATCTCCCCGCTGCTGTCGCGCTCGCTGCTCCTGACCCTGGAGCCGCTCACCGACGAGGATCTGCGCGCCCTGCTGCACCGGGCCCTGGCCGATGAGCGGGGCCTCGGCGCGGCCGTCACCCTGGCCGACGACGCCGAGGCGCATCTGCTGCGTATCGCCGGCGGCGACGCGCGGCGGGCTCTGACCGCGCTGGAGGCGGCGGCCGGAGCGGCCCTCACCACGAACGAGCAGGAGATCACCCTCACGACGCTCGAGGAGACCGTCGACCGCGCCGCGGTGAAGTACGACCGCGACGGCGATCAGCACTACGACGTGGCGAGTGCCCTGATCAAGTCGATCCGCGGGTCCGACGTGGACGCCGCGCTGCACTATCTGGCCCGGATGATCGAGGCGGGGGAGGACCCGCGTTTCATCGCCCGGCGGCTGATGATCTCCGCCAGCGAGGACATCGGGCTCGCCGATCCGACGGCGCTGCCCACGGCGGTGGCGGCGGCCCAGGCGGTCGCCATGATCGGCTTCCCCGAGGCGGCGCTCACCCTCAGCCATGCCACGATCGCGCTGGCCCTCGCCCCCAAGTCGAACGCGGCAACGCTGGCGATCTCCGCCGCGCAGGAGGACGTGCGCCGGGGTCTCGCGGGCCCGGTCCCGCCCCATCTGCGTGACGGCCACTACAAGGGGGCGGCGAAGCTGGGCCACGCGCAGGGCTATGTCTACCCGCACGACGTGCCCGGCGGGATCGCCGCCCAGGAGTACGCCCCGGACGCCGTCCGCGACAGGCGCTACTACGAACCCACGCGGTACGGCGCGGAGGCGCGCTACGCCGACGTCGCGGAGCGGGTCCGTGAGCGGCTCGGCCGCGGCGGGCAGGGCGGTCAGACGTCCTCGTGACGGCTGCGGCTCAGCAGGCCGCCGCTTCGAAGAGGGTGTGCATCGCGCGGCGCAGCTCGCTGATGTCGCGTACGGGATCGGGAAATTCGAACCGGGCGTCGAAGCAGGCATCGCCGTCCTCGACGAACCGCACCCGGAGGCCGAAGCGGTCGACCGCGACCGGGACGGCGTCGAGCCGGTGCTCCGCACAGCCGCACTCGGCCCGGTCGCCGAGCAGCGCGGACAGTGTGGCCATCTGCTCGCTGTGGGCGGCGTGCAGATGCTGGAGCAGCTCGGCCTCATGGGCGACCAGCGGGTCGGCGACGGCGTCCCGGAAATCCTCCGGCTCCACCTCCTCGAAACCCCACAGGTCGTCGACCGACGCCTCCCCGGTCTCCAGCCGGAGCATCATCCGGCCGGGCTGCGCGAGTCCCGGTACGGCGGTGAGCCAGCCGGCGATCCGGGCGCGGCCGCGGATCCGGTGCGGGACGGAGACCGGTGCGACATCGGTGATCTCCAGCACAGCGGTCAGTTCGTCGCCCTGGGCGCGCGTCGCGGCCCGTACGACCGGGGATTCGGCGGGGAAGCCGAGGAACAGATCCCCCTCGGGACCGATGCTCCTGCTGTCGGGCATCAGCTGGTCCGGGTGGATCACCGACAGCCCTGGTACGAGCAGCACGGCGGAGCAGGTACTCTGTACGAGAGTTCGTGTGCGCTCGGCTGCTGACGGCATCCGAGTGTTTTCAAGCCCGCTGGGACGCGGCTGACCACGATCAGATCGGCCTTCCGTCGTAGCAGCACCTTCTGGTGTGCTGCCGCTGTCTGTGCTGTCCGTGACGTGTGTGGTGTTCCCAGGGCGAGACATGCGATCTCCTTGAGTAAGGTAAGCCTAACCTAACCTACAACGGAGGTCTGGAGAACGTGCCTAACCAGTCGCGTCCCAAGGTCAAGAAGTCGCGTGCCCTCGGCATCGCTCTGACGCCGAAGGCTGTCAAGTACTTCGAAGCGCGCCCCTACCCGCCGGGCGAGCACGGCCGTGGCCGCAAGCAGAACTCGGACTACAAGGTCCGTCTGCTCGAGAAGCAGCGTCTGCGTGCGCAGTACGACATCAGCGAGCGCCAGATGGCGCGTGCCTACGACCGCGCCAAGAAGGCCGAAGGCAAGACGGGCGAGGCGCTGGTCGTCGAGCTCGAGCGCCGTCTCGACGCCCTGGTCCTGCGTTCGGGCATCGCCCGCACCATCTACCAGGCCCGCCAGATGGTCGTCCACGGCCACATCGAGGTCAACGGTGGCAAGGTCGACAAGCCGTCCTTCCGCGTGCGCCCCGACGACGTCGTGATGGTCCGCGAGCGCAGCCGCTCCAAGGTCCCCTTCCAGGTGGCCCGCGAGGGTGGTTACGACACCGACGGTGAGACCCCGCGCTACCTCCAGGTGAACCTGAAGGCCCTGGCCTTCCGCCTGGAC
>NZ_JBHWZS010000354.1:0-8479 GCF_042728155.1 Streptomyces sp. NPDC060209 | reverse complement strand
CTGTGAGGCGACCGCCCCTCACGTGTGAGGTCCGGCATCAAGTTCTCGGTGTGCACGGTCCGCGTCCGGGGCCGGTGGCTGGTGCTACCACCGCCGGCCGGGAAGCGGAAAGCTCACTGGCCCTGTTCGTCGCGGCGACGCTGCCACCGCTGTTCGATCCGGTTCATCATCGACCGGCGCTGCCTGGGATGTCGGCGTTCGCCTCCGCCCCCGCTCGCACTCCCCGCCGGCTGCTGCTCACCGGGCTTCGGCGCTTTGCGCCATCCGGTGACCGCCAGCACGGCACAGCCCAGCATGACGAGGAATCCCGCCACGCTGACCCAGGTCTGCTGGAAAACCATTCCGGCCATGAGGAGCGCGATACCCACCAGAAAACCGGCTACCGCCTGGTAGACCCGTCGCCGGGTGTACCTGCGCAGCCCGCTTCCCTCAAGCGCTGTAGCGAACTTGGGATCTTCGGCGTACAGCGCTCGCTCCATCTGCTCGAGCATTCGCTGCTCGTGCTCCGAGAGCGGCACGGAGTCCTCCTCGTCGTCGGCCGCGGGGGCGACCGGTATGCGGCCCTTCCAGGATAGGCAGGGATTCGCCCCCGTGAAACCCGCCCTCTAGCCATAGCCAGTCCGGACCGCCAATTCGGCTCGGCTGCTGAGGCGTAGATTCCCCGACCTCCGATCCGTCATGCCGGATGGTGTCACCCGATCATACGGGGCTCGCGGCCCGATCGGGTGTTCTGGGCAGTACTCCGTCTGCAGCTGCGTTGCTGATCAGCCGTGCTCCTGTCGCTTTCGCGGCCGTACTCCGACGGTGTCGCCGTCACGGCTCAGGCGCGCTTCTCCCCCAGAACGTGCAGCTGGGTCGCCACCGAGTGGAAGGCGGGCAGTTCCGCGACGGCCGCTTCCAGCTTGAGGAGCTCCTCCATCGCGCCCGGTTCGGTGTCCACGAGAACACCCGGCACGAGGTCGGCGAAGACCCGTACCCCGTGGACCGAGCCGATCTCGAGGCCCGCGTCGTCGACCAGCCCGGTGAGCTGGTCGGCGGTGAACCTGCGGGGCACGGGGTCACCGTCGCCCCAGCGGCCGGCGGGGTCCGTCAGCGCCTGCCGGGCCTCGGAGAAGTGCCCGGCGAGCGCCCTGGCCAGGACGGCTCCGCCCAGCCCGGCACCGAGCAGGCTGAGCGCCCCGGACGGCCGGAGCGCGTCGACGGCGTTGCGTACGCCTTCGGCGGGGTCGTCCACGTACTCCAGGACGCCGTGGCACAGGACCGCGTCGTAACCGGCGCGGTCCACGACCTCGAACAGGCCGAGGATGTCGCCCTGGACACCGCGGACCCGGTCGGCGACGCCGGCCTCGTCGGCACGGCGCTCCAGCGCGAACAGGGCGTTCGGGCTGGGGTCGACGACGGTGACCCGGTGGCCGAGCCGGGCGACGGGCACGGCGAAATTGCCGGTGCCGCCGCCGGTGTCCAGCACGTCCAGGGCTTCCCTGCCGGTCGCCTTGACCTGGCGCTCGAGAGCGTCCTTGAGGACATCCCAGACCACGGCGGTACGTAGGGAGGCACGGGGGCGCAGCTGGTCCGACACGGCAGTTGACTCCTCGGCACGGTGCCGCCACGGACGGCGGAGCGTGAACAGTGCAGGTGGTACGGGTGCGCTCCACCCTATTGCCTCGCACCGCCCTCGCGGTCACTCCGTGTCGGGCCGCTGCCCGGGGCCGTCCTTCCGGGGCTGCGGGAGGACGGGCTGGAGGACCAGCAGGCGCTCGACCAGGCGCAGGAACATGGCCGCGTCGCGCAGCAGATCGTCGGCGTCGCGGCTGGTGGCCGCGCCGGGTATGCCCGCCTCAGCACGGGCCCTGCGCCGGGCCCCCGAGGCGAACAGGGCGCTCCATTCGGTGAGTTCCGGCGCGATGCCCGGAAGGACCTCCCAGGCGCTGCGGATCCGCTCCCTGTGACGCCTGCCGGTTTCCGGACGGCCGCGAGCCGCGAGCACGGCGGCCGCGGTGCGCAGGGCGGCGAGGTGTGCGGTGGCGTACCGCTCGTTGGGCACGTCGAGCCGGGCGGCCTCGTCCAGACCGGCGTGGGCCTGGGCGAGCAGGTCGAGGGCGGCGGGCGGCGCCGTGGCGCGGCGCAGGACGGGGTGCACGTCGGTTGCCGGACCGGTCGGTGAGGGGGCAGGGCTGCCTGCGCGGCGCCGCGGGGCGGCGGCTGCGGACGAGCTGGCCATGACGAACCTCCTGTCGTCGTGTGACGGCTCCGTGGCCGTCTGTATCCATCGTGACCGCCGGCACTGACAATCCCTCAGAACCCACCCCTGACCAGGGACTTTGCTTCGAGCGCGAGTTCGGGTTAGCTTTTTTGCACTGACTGGTCAGTTCAAAAATGGGGGTGGGGACGTGGACAGCCCGCACGGGGCGGCGCTGAGCGCCGAGGACTTCGGACTGAAGGGTCCGCGCGGCTGGGCCTTCCATGGGGTGGAGTTCACCGCCGGGCCCGGGTCGCTCGTCGCGGTCGAGGGCCCTTCCGGCTCGGGCCGTACGTGTCTGCTGCTCGCGCTCACCGGCCGGATGCGTTCCACGCAGGGGCACGCCGAGGTCGGTGGCGAGCGCCTGCCGGGCCGGCTCGGCGTCGTACGCCGGTTCAGCGCGCTGGGCCCGGTGCCCGGGGTCAGTGAGCTGGACCCCTCCTTCACCGTCGCCGAGCATCTGCGGGAACGAGTCCTGCTGCGGCGCCGCTTCGACGGTTCACCGCGCTCCCTGCTGCGCCCCCGCGCCGAGCGGGCCGCCACGGCACGGACAACGATCGACACCGCCCTGGAAGCCGCGGGGCTCGACCTCGACGCGCTGCCCAAGGCCGAACGGACCTCCGTACGGGACCTGGAGCGCCTGGAGGCCCTTCGCCTGTCCGTCGCCCTGGCCCTGATGGGCCGTCCACGGCTCCTCGCCGTGGACGACACCGACCTCAAACTCTCCGCCGCCGACCGCGCCCTGGCCTGGGAGCTGCTACGCGCCCTCGCGGCCGACGGGACCACGGTGCTGGCCGTGTGCAGCGAGGCCCCGGAGGACGCGCTGACGGTGCGCACCCGCCCGGCGGCCGGAACGGACACGCCCTGCGACGACACGACGAACGGGAAGGAAACGGCTGATGCGATCGCCGGGACTGGCCGCGCTTGAGCTGCGGCGGTTCGGCAGGGGCCGGATGCCACGCGCCGCACTCGTGGCACTCCTCCTGCTGCCCCTGCTGTACGGAGCTCTCTACCTCTGGTCGTTCTGGGACCCGTACGGACGGCTCGACCGCATCCCCGTCGCCCTCGTCAACGACGACAAGGGCACGACCACCGGCGGTGAACACCTGTCGGCCGGCGACGAGATCACCGGCCGACTGCTCGACAGCAAGGTCTTCGACTGGCACGAGGTCGGCTCCGCCGAGGCCGAGCGGGGCGTCGAGGACGGTACGTACTACCTCTCGCTGACCATGCCGTCGGACTTCAGCAAGCGCATAGCGTCGAGCTCCGGGGACTCCCCCGCGACCGGCGCCCTTCAGGTGCGGACGAACGACGCGAACAACTACATCGTCGGGCAGATCTCCAGGACGGTGTTCGCCGAGGTCCGCAGCGCCGCTTCGGCCAAGGCCTCACGCGGCTTCCTGGACAAGATCTTCATCAACTTCTCGGGTCTGCACGACGCGACCGCGAAGGCGGCCAAGGGCGCCGACGACCTCGAGAGCGGTCTGACGAAGGCGAAGAAGGGCTCGAAGGACCTCGCGGACGGGCTCAGGACCGCCAAGTCGGGCAGCGGAACACTCTCCTCCGGCCTGATCAAGCTCGACAAGGGGGCCGGCGACCTCGAATCGGGGTCCCGGCAGGTCGCCGACGGCACCCAATTGCTCGCCGACAAGGTCAACGCGGTGGCCGCGGACGTACGTCCCTTCCTGAAGGACAACGGCAAGGCCATCGGTGACACCGCCCGGCTGGTCGCCGACTCCTCGAAGGCCGTACGGGACAACCTCGACCTGCTGGTCGAAGCGGCGCCCACCGCCTCGGCCGCCGCCCACACGGCCTCCGACGACCTGGACGAGGTCTACCGCCTCCGCTGCGAGGAGCAGCCGCTGCCCGATCCGGGGGTCTGCCCGCAGCTGAAGCGGGCCAGGACCGCGGCGGCGGATGTCGCCGAGGTCTCCGACGACGTGAACGCCCTGGTGACGAACCAGAAGGGCGACCTGACGAAGCTCCGCGGGCAGCTGACCACCCTGCAGAAGCAGGCCGATGCCCTCGCGAAGCGCTCGCCGACCCTCGACACGGACCTGGAATCCGCCGTGTCGAAGATCAATTCGCTCAACACCGGGGCGCACAAGGTCGCCAAGGGCGCCGGCACACTCCACACCGGCCTCGGCACCGCCAAGACGGGGGCCGGGGACCTGGACACCGGCGTCAAGAAGCTCAAGACGGGCGCCAAGACCCTGAACAGCGGGCTGTACCGGCTGGGCGACGGCTCCGCGACACTCGCCCAGGGGCTCAACGACGGAGTCGGCAAGATCCCCGACTACGACAAGGAGGACCGCGACGCCCGTACCGGTGTCATGGCCGACCCCGTGCAGCTGGCCTCCTCCTCGCTGCACGCGGCACCCAACTACGGCACCGGCTTCGCCCCGTACTTCATCCCGCTCTCGCTCTGGGTGGGCGCGATGGTGGCGTACATGCTGATCCAGCCCCTCAACCGGCGGGCCCTCGCGGCCGGGGCACCGGCCTGGCGCATCGCCTTCGCGGGCTGGCTGCCCGTCGCCGCGATCGGCCTGCTCCAGGTCGCCGCCCTGATGTCGGTGCTGCACTGGCGGCTCGGTCTGCAGATGACGCACGCCGCCGGCACGATCGGCTTCCTGGCACTGGTGACCTGCTGCTTCGCCGCGATCGTGCAGTGGCTCAACGCCCGCTTCGGCGCTGCGGGCCGCATCCTCGTCCTGGCGGTGCTGATGCTCCAGCTGACCTCGGCCGGGGGCACCTACCCCGTCCAGACCAGTCCGGGGTTCTTCGGGGCCATCCACCCCTACCTGCCGATGACCTACGTCGTGGACGGGCTGCGCCGGCTGATCACGGGCGGCGGGCTCGGCCCCGTCTGGCAGGGCTGCGCCGTGCTGCTCGCCTTCACCGCGGGCGCGCTGGCGCTGACCGCCCTCTCCGCCCGCCGCAAGCAGGTGTGGACCCTGGACCGGCTGCACCCGGAGCTGAGTCTGTGACCGCGCCGGGACCTGTGAGAATCGTGCGTATGGACAGCAGTAGCACCACGCGCCGCCAGGTCACCCGGCAGAAGCTCTACGAGGCGGCGGTGACCCTCATCGCGGAGAAGGGGTTCTCCGCGACGACGGTGGACGAGATCGCCGAGCGCGCCGGGGTCGCCAAGGGCACGGTCTACTACAACTTCAAGAGCAAGACCGAGCTGTTCGAGGAGCTCTTGCGGCACGGCGTCGGACTGCTCACGCAGTCGCTGCGGTCCGCCGCCGACTCGACGGACGCACGCGGCGGCACCCGCGTGGAGGCGCTGGACGCGATGATCAGGGCCGGTCTGGTCTTCATCGACCGCTACCCGGCCTTCACCCAGCTGTACGTCGCCGAGCTCTGGCGCACCAACCGCGCCTGGCAGTCGACCCTCCTGGTGCTGCGCCAGGAGGCCGTCGCCGTCGTCGAGGGGGTGCTCCGGGAAGGCGTCGCGGGCGGTGAGCTCAGCGAGGAGATCGACATCCAGCTGACGGCCGCCGCACTGGTCGGGATGGTCCTGGTGGCGGCGCTCGACTGGCAGGCGTTCCAGCCCGAGCGGACGATCGACGACGTGCACTCCGCCCTGTCCCTGCTGCTGCACGGCCGGGTCAGCGGACGCTGAGGTCTCTTCCCGGCCCGTACGCGTGAAAAAACGCCGGTCCGGTGGAATTCGATCCCCCCGAATTCCACCGGACCGGCGTCCCGTACCGCCGCGGAGCCCTCCCCCGTGACCCCGTGTCCCCCGTGGTCCCGAAGCTCCGCGTCGTGCGCCCCCGTTGCGTCCGGGGTGCCGCGCCGTTCCGCCGCCCCGTGCCGGCGGTCCTGGCGCCGCGCCCCTTCCGTGGTCTCCACTCTTCCGTCTGCGCAGGTGAGGGCCTATCCGCATCCCTACTCATCTCCCGCACTAGGTAGAGATACTCAGGCCTGTGCACAAGCCCCACCCGGGCGCCTGTCCGACTGGCTACGATCGCGTCCGTGTCCGTACTCCCCCTGGTGTTCACGAGTGGCTGGGCGAGCGGGATCAACGCCTACGCGGTGGTCCTGCTCTTCGGCATCTTCGGCGCGACCGGTCTCACCGACGAGGTGCCCGAGTCCCTGCAGCGCACCGATGTGCTCGTGACCGCCGGTGTGCTGTTCCTGTTCGAGGCGGTGGCCGACAAGATCCCGTACGTGGACTCGGCCTGGGACATCGCGCACACGGTGATCAGGCCCGTGACCGGCGCGGTCGTCGCGGCGCTGCTGGCCGGCGAGAGCGGGTCGCTGCCGGAGCTCGCGGCGGGAGCCGTGGGCGGATCCACCGCGCTGATGAGCCATCTGGTGAAGGCAGGCACCAGGATGGCGGTCAACACCTCGCCCGAACCGTTCAGCAACATCGGGGTCAGTGTCGCGGAGGATCTCGGCGTCGCCGGGATCATCACCTTCGCCGTCTTCAACCCGGTCGCGGCGGCCGTCGCCGCCGGGGTCCTGCTGCTGCTCGGCCTGGTGATACTGATCTTCCTGGCCTCCCGGATCCGCAGGTTCCTGCGTCGCAGGGCGCAGCGCCGCGAGGAGAGACGTCTGGCCGGAGCGGGCAGGCACTGGCCTCACGAATGAACTGCCGACGGCACCCCTTAGGGTCACTGACATGGCACGAATTGCGGTGATCGGCGCCGGGACGGGCGCGATGGCGGCGGCCGCCCGGCTCGCCGTGGCAGGCCACCGGGTGACGGTGTACGAGCGGTCGGAGACCTACGGCGGCTCGCTCGGCCGGTATGCCCGTGACGGCTTCGTCTTCGACACCGGCCCCGGGCTGCTGCATCTGCCCGCTGTCTACCGCGACCTGTTCGTGAAGACGGGCAAGGAACCCCTGGAGCAGTGCGTCACGCTCACCCAGGTCGACCCGGCGAGCCGCCATCTCTTCGCGGACGGCACCGCGGTGTCGCTGCCCAACGCCTCACGGGCCGGGGTGGTAGGCGCGCTGGACCGGGCACTGGGCGAGGGGGCCGGGGCCAGGTGGGGGGACTTCCTGGACCGGGCGGGTACCGCCTGGAACCGGTCGCGCAGGCCGCTGCTGGAGGAGCCGCTGCCCGAGGACCGCCGGATCCCGGTCGGTGACCCCTACCCCGCGGTGCGCCGCCGCAGGCTGTTGCGCGCGGCCCGGCAGGCGGGGACGTTGGCGGAGGTGGGCGCCTGGGAGCTGGCGGACCCCCGCCTGGCGTCCCTGCTCGACGGGTACGCCCTGTCGTACGGCCTCGACCCCCGCCGCGCCCCGGCCGCCGCCGCCCTCCTGCCCTACATGGAGGAGACCTTCGGCAGCTGGTACGTCGCCGGGGGCATGCGCGCGCTCGCCGACGCGGTGTACGCGCGGTGTCTGGCCCGCAGGGTGGAGTTCGTCTTCGGCTCCGAGGTGGTCCGGGTGTCCGAGAAGGACGGCCGGGCGGCGGGGATCGAGCTGGCGGACGGAGGGAGCGCGGAGGCCGATCATGTGGTCCTGGGCGCGCAGCCGGCGCCCGGGCTCCTGCCGGTGCGGGACGAGTGGCCCGCCGGGGCGCGCGGGACCCCGGTGCCGGGCCGCTTCCTCGTCCTGCTGTCGCTGCGCGGTGCCCGGGAGGCCGGCGCCGCGCACCGGACGGTGGTGCACACCGCGGACCCGGGCGCGGAGCAGGAGGCGGTGTTCGGCGGCCGGACGACGGAGCTGCCCACGGTGACGGTGCTGCGCCCGGACGACCCTGCCACCCGCCCCGACGAGGAGCACGAGGCGGTGACCCTGATGGTGACGGTGGCGCCGCACGGCCCGGTCGACTGGACGGACGCGGCGCTGCGCGAGCGGTTCACGGACGCGGTGATCGGCCGGGCCGCCGAGGCCGTCCCCGGCCTCCGCGAGCGGATGGTCCACGCCGAGGTCCGTACGCCTGCCGAGACCGCGGCCGACACGGGCGCCGAGGGCGGTTCGGTGCCGGCTCCGGCCCTGGCCGGGGCGGAGGGCGCGTATCTGCACTCCGGGAACCGCACCCCGCTGCCGGGGCTGTACCGGGCGGGCGGCTGGTCGCATCCGGGCGGTGGGATGGCCCACGCCGGGATGTCCGGGGCCCTGGTCGCCGGACTCGTCGTGGAGGGTGACGGCTTCCGCGGCTCGCAGTGAGCCCGCTGCCGGCGCGTCAGGCCGGCCCCCCGACAACCGCGGCCCGCCAGCGGGGCAGTAGCGGTACTGCACGTTCTGGCCCGTGTCGGATACGGTGCCGTAACGGGCGGGCT
>NZ_JBHWZS010000353.1:0-8569 GCF_042728155.1 Streptomyces sp. NPDC060209 | reverse complement strand
GGGTGGGTCAGTCGAGGTGGCCCCCGGCCTTGAGGACGCCTTCGGCGACCTTGAAGGCTTCGCCGGCCGCGGGCAGGCCGCAGTACACGGCGGTCTGCAGGAGGACTTCCTTGATCTCGTCGACCGTCGCCCCGTTGTTGATCGCTCCCTCGACGTGATGCGCGAGCTGGGCGGGCCGGCCCAAGGCGGTCAGCACCGAAAGGTTGATGATGCTGCGGGTCTTGCGGTCGATGCCGTCGCGAGCCCAGACACGCCCGAAGCAGACTTCCTCGGAGTAGTCCTGGATGACATCGTTGAAGCTGTTCCGGTTTTGGTCCTTCTTCTCCACGTAGCCGTCACCCATGAGCTCGTTCATGATGCGTCGGCCGGTGGTCCTGGGGTCAGTGGTGCCCATGTGCCGTCTCCTTGTTGTCGGTGAACTGCGAGTCGATCAGCCGCGGTCGAGAACGGCCTGGACCTCCTCGGCGGTGAGCTTGATCGTGACCCCCGCTCGTTCGTTCTGCAGGAGCAGCGGGGTCTGCGAGTCCCGCTTGCCCCATCCCCGGTCCAGGGCCTCCGTGAAGTCCTCCTGAACCAGTCGCGCTGCGCGCATCGGGACCTCGAGCTGGTCCGCCAGCTCGAGAGCCAGGCGGAGGTCCTTGTTCGCAAGCGCCAGCGCGAACGACGGGGGATCGAAGGCCTCCTGCAGATATCGGTCACCGACCCGGTCGAAGGTCCGGGCCCTGCCGATGGCGCCCTGTCGCAGGGCGTTCCAGAGGGCGTCGGGTTCTACGCCTGCCTTGACCCCCATGGTGAAGACCTCGGCGATCCCCGAACGGATGATCATGCTGGCGCAGTTGTGCACCAGCTTGGCGGTGTTGCCGGCGCCGATCTCTCCCACGTACAGGATCTGGTCACCGATTGCGTCGAGGACCGGACCCACGCGTTCGAAGGCGTCGGGGTCCCCGCCTACGTAGATGGCGAGCTTGCCTGAGCGTGCCCCCTTGGGGCCGCCGCTGACCGGCGCGTCGAAGAGCTCGACGTCGTGCTCACGGCACGTTTGATGGACCTCGCGCACCACTGTGGGGGAGTTCGTCGTCAGGTCGAACCAGGTTGCACCCGGCTTGAGTCCACCCAGCAGCCCTCCGTCGCCCACGCCGATCTGTCGCATCTCCACAGGCCCCGGCAGGGAGGTGAACACCACGTCGACCGAACCCGCGAGGTCTGCGACGGAGTCCGCCCAGACCGCCCCCGCCTCCTCGAGCGGGGCGGCGCTGGATCGGTCGAGATCGTGCACGACCAGGTCGTAGCCCGCTCGCCGCAAGTTGAGAGCCATGCCCTGACCCATGGAACCCAGCCCGATGAAGCCGACCTTCATGGTTGTCCTTTCGTCGATGAACGGGCAGCCGCTGCGGTGTGAGATCCGCGGGCCCTTGCCCCAGTGGATCGTAATGACGAACCATTGACCATATAGGCGAATGAACGGTAGGACTCGAGCGTCAGGGTGTCAATGGCGCCGACGGGGTGCCGGCCGTTGACATCGAAGAGGTGCGACCCTAGCCTCGGGGTTGTAAATACGGACAGTGGTTCGTAATGACGAACGACTTGAGGCGTGGGCATTCCGGAGTGGAGTGATCCTCGGCCTCGCCCGTCACGCGGCGGCCCAGAGGGTCGCAGAGATCGGGCGAAGTGAGGTTCTCCATGACTTGAGTGACGCCCGATGTGACGGAGGCTCTGCATGACCGCCCTCGAAGGCGTGAAGGTGATCTGTGTCGGACAGTTCTACTTCGCCCCGTACTGCACCATGCTGATGGCCCGTCTCGGTGCCGACGTCATCAAGGTCGAAGCACCTCAGGGTGATCCCTACCGGCGCCTGCCGACCGTGGACGACGACGGCTACCCGATCCAGTTCCGCTTCCTCAACTCCGGCAAGCGCAACATCCGTCTCGACCTCGCACACCCCGCCGGACAGGACGTCCTGCGCAAGCTCGTCGGCAACGCCGACGTCCTGGTGCAGAACCTCTCACCGGGCGCAATGGACCGCTTCGGCCTCGGCTACGACCAGCTCAGCGAGATCAACCCCCGCCTGATCATGGCCTCCGGCACCGGCTTCGGAACCTTCGGCCCGTACGCCGGCGAATCCGCCATGGACCTCACGATCCAGGCTCGCAGCGCCATCATGAGCACCACGGGCTTCTCCGACGGAGCACCTGTCCGCACCGGACCCTCGATGGTGGACTTCATGGCAGGGACGCACATCTTGGCCGGGGTGCTGGCCGCTCTGTTCCAGCGGACCCGCACCGGGCGCGGCCAGCACGTCGAGGTCGCCCTCCAGGACGCCGTCCTCCCCTCCCTGACCTCGAACATCGCGGGGTTGCTCAGCAAGAACACCGCGAACTTCGAACGCACCGGCAACCGACACGGGGGCATGTCGGTCACGCCCTACAACGCCTATCCGGCCGCGGACGGTTGGGTGACGGTGCTCTGTCCCACCGACAAGCACTGGGACCGACTGCGGCAGCTGATGAACGACCCGGATGCCGACGACCCGCGGTTCGCCACCATGCCCGGGCGATGCGAGCACATGGATGAGGTGGACGCCGTCGTCGCCCGCTGGACCGGGCCCCGCAGCAAGAAGGACCTCGCCGCGGCATTGAAGGACCTGAAGATCCCGTGTGCTCCGGTGGTCACCCTGCCGGAGCTGCTGGAGGACCCGCACATCCGCGAGCGCGGGGTGGTGCGCACCGTCAACGACGAACAGGGGTCGTTCATGACCCTTGGCAGCCCGCTGCTCCTCTCCGACTCACCGATGGTCGAGCCCACCAGGTCCGGAGCGCTCGGCGAGCACACCGACCAGGTGCTGAGCGAGGAACTCGGTCTGTCCGCCGATGACATAGCGAAACTGCGCGACGCCGGAGCCATCTGAGCAGCTGCGCGCCCGTGACGCGACACGACATAAGGAGCGACAGCACGTGAGCGTTGAACCTGATCTGCGGATCCGGCACGTCAGCCCGGCCTTCCGCACATTCTGCGGTGAGGGAGCACTGGAATCCCTGCCGCGAGAGCTGAAGCGGGTCGGCGCCCGCCGCGCGGTGATCATCTGCATCCCCGCGGTCGCTGCGCACACCAAGACGATGGGACGTGTCCACGACGCGCTCGGTGAGCGTCTCGTGGGTCAGTTCGACGGAGTCGAGGAGCACAGTCCACTGCCCTCCGTCGAGCGGGCCCGGGACTTCCTGGCCGAACACGAGGCGGACGCGGTGATCGCGGTCGGCGGCGGATCGTCAGTCGTCACCGCCCGTGCGGCGACCATTCTGCTGGGCGAGGGCGCGGATGCGCGGCAGTTGTGCACCCGGAGGGAGGGTGGCCGGCTCGTGAGCCCGAAACTGGCCGCGCCGAAGCTGCCGCAGTGGGTGGTGCCGAGCTCTCCGACCACGGCCTACGCCAAGGCGGGCGCTGCCGTGAGAGACCCTGGAACGGGGGAGCGCCTCGCGCTCTACGACCCGAAGGCCCGCGCCCAAGGAGTCGTCCTCGACCCGGGGATGGCACTCACCGCTCCTCCCCGGCTGGCCTGGTCGGCTGCCTTGAACATCTTCTCGATGGCAGTCGAGGGCTTGCAGTCCCGCCGGGTGGACCCGCTCGCCGACGCGCAGCTGGCTCATGCGCTGCGTACCGTCGTGGCCTGGCTGCCCGGGGTCCTGAAGGACCCGGACCAGGCGGCTCCGCGTCTGCAGCTGATGCTTGCGGCGATCTTGAGCGGCCAGGGGAGCGATCACACCGGCGGGGGACTCGCGCAGGCACTGTCGCACGCCATCGGCCCGAGGTCATCGGCGCCGAACGGTGTCGTCGAAGCTCTTCTGCTGCCGCATGCGATGCGCTTCAACGCGAGTACGGTCCCCGGCCGGCTCACGGCCATCGGGAGCTACCTGGGGCTGGCAGGCACCTGCAGCCCGGAGGACGTCGTCACCGAGGTCGAGCGCCTACTGGACGTCTTCGAGGCGCCCCGTCGTCTCCAGGACATCGGCGTCGAGCAGGGAGCGCTCGGTGAGGCCGTTTCCCACGCCATGGACGACTGGGCCATTACTGCCGTACCGCGCCCGCCCGAGGGCCAGGACGTTCGCGAGCTGATCACCGGGGCCTGGTAGAGGCCGGCCCCGAAACACCACGCATTCACGATCACAGAGGAAAGTGCCATGACGACGACGGAGAGCCCACAGGGCACGGAGTTCGGCAAGGAGCTCGCCACCGGCAAGTTCACCGAAGAGATGCTCACGAGCATGCGGAACCTGATCGGGACCGAGCTCCGCACGGACGCGTGCGTGAACAACGAATACGCCACACGGCTTGCCGTCCTGCGGTTCGCCGAAGGCATCGGTGACGGCAATCCGCTGTGGACGGACGAGGAGTATGCCGCCGCAGGCCCGTTCGGCGAGATCGTCGCTCCGCCGAGCTTCATCTTCGCCTGCCTGGGCTCGGTCCAGGTCGGGTGGCGTGGGCTCGGCGGGTTCCACGCCGAGACCGACGTGACCTTTCATGCTCCGATCCGCGTCGGCGACAAGATCACGGCGCGCGTCTGGTTCGACGGGTTCGACGACCCGGTCGAGAGCGCCTTCGGCGGCCGTAGGATCAAGGATTACCTGCGCCAGGAGTACTGGAACCAGGACGACAAGCTGGTCGCAAGGTTCATCTGTTCGCGGATGCGCTTCGAACGCGGTGAGATGCAGAAGCGCCGCAGCTCGCGCGCGATCGAGCTCCCGCACCCGTGGAAGGACGAGGAACTCGCCGAGATCGAGGAGGACATCCTCGCCGAGACCCCGCGCGGTGCCGAGCCGCGGTACTGGGAGGACGTGCAGATCGGCGATGAGCTCGACAACCTGACGAAGGGACCGATCGGGCTCACCGACGAGATCGCCTACGTCGCTTCCGGCGCCGCGCCCATCCCGCGCCTTTCCGCTCACGGTGTCGCACTGCGCCGGTATCGCAAGCACCCGAAGTGGGCCTTCCGCGACCCCAACACGCATGCCCTCGAGCCGGTGTACTCGGTGCACTACAACGACTACGCCGCTCGACTCCAGGGCGCGCAGATCGCCTACGACGTCGGCATCCAGCGCACCTGCTGGCAGATCCACACCCTCACCCACTGGATCGGCGACACCGGCGCGGTGAAGGCGCTCCACGGCCAGTACAGGGCGCACGTCTACCTGTCGGACGTGGTGCGGCTGGGCGGCAAGGTCGTGGGCAAGGAGATCGACGCGGACGGTGACGCCGTGGTGCACCTTGAAACCTGGGCGTACAACCAGCGTCAGCAGAACTGCATGCCCGGCACCGCGACGGTCGTTCTCCCGCGGCAGCCGGAGGGGAAGGCCGCCTGATCACTCGAAGCAGGAAACAAGCGCCACGTGCCGTCAGGGTGCGTGGCGCTTCGGTGTCGGATGGTGCGTCGGCGGATGACCTGAGACAGCCAGGAGGCAGGTGCCGAGTGGGAGCCCTGAAATGCCGGAAGCCGACTCGGTCCGGGCGTTGACACCCTCGGGCTGGTGTCCGTAGCGTACGGACGTAATAACGATTAACAGTTCTGATATACGAACTACTTGGCTGCTGTGACGATGCTTTAGGAGTGTGTTCTGTGATCGAACGCGACCAGATCTTCATCAACGGCAAGTGGGTGCCCTCGGCAGGCACCGATGTCATCGAGGTGATCAATCCGGTCACCGAGGAGGCTGTCGTCACCATTCCGGCCGGCACGGCCGCAGACGTGGACGCTGCCGCCGAGGCAGCAGCTGCGGCCTTCCCGGCCTGGTCGAAGACGCCGGTCGGAGTGCGTGCGGAATTCCTGCGCAAGCTCGCCGAGCTGACGGAAAAGCGTTCCGACGAGATCACCAAGGCCATCGTCAGCGAGATCGGCCAGCCCTACGCGATCGCTGCCGAGGCCCAAGGGGCCTCCGCGGTGGTGGACCTCGTGAGCCTCGCCGAGAGTCTCCCCGAGATCACTTGGCAGGAGCAGGTCGATCGCACCGTCATCGCCCGGGAGCCGGCCGGTGTGGTCGGGGCGATCACGCCGTGGAACGGCCCGATGCGGATGGTCTGCATGAAGGCCGGAGCGGCGATCGCGGCCGGGTGCACCGTCGTACTCAAGGGCACCGAGGTGGCACCGCTGAGCTCGTTCATCTTTGCGGAGATGGTTGCCGAGGCAGGCCTGCCCGACGGCGTGTTCAACCTAGTGTCGGGCACGGGGCCCGAGGTTGGCGAGGCCATCGTCACCCACCCGCTGGTCGACATGGTCTCCCTCACCGGATCCGTGCGGGCAGGCCGCCGGGTGATGGAACTGGCCGCACAGGGCGTCAAGAAGGTCGCCCTCGAACTCGGCGGCAAGTCGGCGAACGTCATCCTGGAGGATGCCGACCTCGTCCGGGCGATCGAAGTCGGCATGGAGGACGCTTTCAGGAACTCCGGGCAGGTGTGCGGCGGGCTGTCCCGAGTCCTCGTCCCCCGCTCCCGGCTGGCCGAGGCCGAGGAGATCGCCGTCCGCAAGGCGGAGAGCTACGTCCTGGGCGATCCCTACGACGCAGCCACCACGCTCGGTCCAGTGGCGAACGTGCACCAGCGCGAACGGATCCGCGACTACATACGATCCGGGCTCGACGAGGGCGTGCGCCTTCTCACCGGTGGCCCGGACGCCCCCGAAGGACTCGACCGCGGCTACTTCGTCCGGCCCACCGTCTTCTCCGGCGACAACACCTCGCGCGTCGCGCGGGAGGAGATCTTCGGCCCGGTCGTCGTGATCATCCCGTTCGATGACGAGGACGACGCCTTCCGGATCGCCAACGACACCGAGTACGGACTCGCCGGAGCCATCTGGGCCGGGACCGACGAGCGTGCGCGGGGCCTCGCCGGCAGGCTGCGCGCCGGACGCATCCGGATCAACGGCTCCGCGGTCAACCAGCGTGCGCCGCACGGCGGGTTCAAACTCTCCGGCATCGGCCGCGAATTCGGCCGCTACGGCATCGAGGAGTTCCTCGAGTACAAGTCCATCGGCTGACCGGGCGAGCGACATGATCACGGTCAACGCCCGATCGATCGCGGGCCCTGGTGAGGCGTTCACGCCCATGTCACTGCAGCGCAGGGCCGTCGGACGGACTGATGTCCTGATCGACATCGCCTACTGCGGAATCTGCCACACCGACGTCAGCCGCGCACGCGGCGAGTTCGGTCAGACGCACTACCCGCTCGTCCCCGGCCATGAGATCGTCGGCATCGTCTCCTCCGTCGGGTCCGAAGTCCGCAAGTTCGCGGTCGGTGACCGGGTGGGTGTCGGATGCCTGGTCGACTCCTGCCGGGAGTGCGACTACTGCCGCGACGGCATGGAACCCTACTGCCGCAACGGCCACATCCGGACCTACAACTGCCTGGACCGCTCCGGGCAGTACACCCAGGGCGGCTACAGCGAGAAGATCGTCGTCGACGAGAGCTATGTCCTCCGCATCCCGGACGGTATCCCGCTGGAGTCGGCTGCCCCGCTGCTGTGCGCGGGGATCACGCTGTACTCCCCGTTGCGGCACTGGAAAGCCGGGCCCGGCGTCGAGGTCGCCATCATCGGATACGGCGGCCTCGGGCACGTAGGGGTACCGATCTCTGCGGCACTGGGGGCGCACACCACCGTCTTCGACCTCACGATGGACAAGAAGGCCGACGCCTACCGGCGAGGGGCCGACGACTACCGGCTGTCCACGGACCCGGCGATCTTCACCGACTTCGCCGGCACGTTCGACCTCATCCTCTCCACGGTCCCCGGGGACCTTGACTACGACGCCTTTCTCGGGCTGCTCGCGCTGGACGGGACGTTCGTGAACCTAGGAGTGCCGAAGAAGCGGATCTCACTCGACGTGTTCTCGCTGTTGAACAACCGGCGATCGCTCGCAGGCACCCTGGTGGGGAGCATCGAGGAGACGCAGGAGATGCTCGAATTCTGTGCCGGGAACGGGATTACCGCCGAGGTCGAGGTCGTCGGTGCTGACGGGATCGACGCGGCATACGACGGGGTCGCGGCCGGCGAGGTCCGGTACCGGTACGTCATCGACATCGCGACCATGGCGACGACCGGCTGAGTCACCTTACCGGGCGGCAGGGGCCTTGGTGAGGCAGTCGCGGACGAGGGGGAGGGAGCAGCGGCTCCGGGATGCCGGTGAGGTCGGGTTCCTCGTGTACCACCCGGTGCATGAGGGCGTGCGGCCGCCCCTCGGGTGTCTCGAAGGGGAGGCGTCCGCCGACGGCGAAGGCGAGGACCGAGCCCAGGGAGAGGATGTTGCATTCGCGACGGCGCCCTGTCCACCGACGACATGGGCTGTCCCGTGCACGTCACAGACCTGGCCGTCGCCCTCCTGGAGCTGGGCCGCCGACACGACTTGAGTGGTGCCCCAGCGGCCGGTGATGGTGGCCGCTTGCAGCAGGGTGAGGTTGCCGGGAGGCCGAGAATTCGCTCTGCCGGGAATTTTCGAGGTTCGCACGGCGCACGGCGGTGATTCGCGGCCAGCGCTACTCCGGCCGAGCGTGAAGGAAGGACGTCGTCGCGTGACCCCAGGCGGGCTCGGCC
>NZ_JBHWZS010000352.1:0-8604 GCF_042728155.1 Streptomyces sp. NPDC060209 | reverse complement strand
CCTGGTGGTGCGCGGCCCTCCGCGCCGCCCGTACGCGCCTCGGAGCGTGACCCGTGAGGATCAGCACACGTCAGCGCACCGGGGCGTCGGCCCTCTCGACCTTCTGGGTGCCGCTGCGCGTGCGGTACGAGCGGACCCAGGACGCCGTCGCCTCCCTGCTCGTCTTGTCGGAGACCACGTAGTAGTCCATCTGCGAGCGTTCGGCCGTCACGTCGAGGACGCCGTAGCCGTGCGAGTCCATGTCGACCCACTTCACATGGCGGTTCGCGGCCCTGACCGCGGTCGCCGCGACCACCGAGACGGTCCCGGGGGCGACCCTCAGGATGTCGTCCAGGTTGTCCGAGGTGACCGACGTCACCACGAACTCGGTGGCCGCCGAAGCGGACAGCGGATACGTCGCCGCCTTCACGGGGACGTCGTTGGCCCATGCCATGTGGATGTCCCCGGTCAGGAAGACCGTGTCGGTGACGGCATGGTCCCGCAGATGGGAGATCAGCTCCTTGCGGTCGTCCGTGTAGCCGTCCCACTGGTCGACATTGACCGCCAGTCCTTCCGCGGGCAGCCCCAGCAGCTCCGCGAGCGGCGCCAGCAGATGCGCGGGCAACGCCCCGAAGGCGACCGGAGAGATCATCACCGAGGTGCCGACCAGCTTCCAGCGGGCACCCGACGCGGTCAGCCCGGCCTTCAGCCAGTCCAGCTGCGCCCGCCCCGTGACCGTGCGCTCCGGGTCGTCGACCGCGCCATTGCCGATCGACGCCTGCTCGGAGCGGAAGCTGCGCAGGTCGAGCAGGTGCAGCTCGGCCAGATCGCCGAAGCTCAGACGCCGGTAGACGGTGCCCTCGGTGGAGGCGCGGACCGGCATCCACTCGAAGTACGCCTGCTTCGCGGCGGCCACCCGGGCGGCCCACGGGCCCTCCGTGCCGGGGGTGTGGTTCTCGGCGCCCCCCGACCAGGCGTCGTTGGCGAACTCGTGGTCGTCCCAGATCGCGATCACCGGATGGGCGGCGTGCAGCGCCTGGAGGTCGGTGTCCGTCTTGTACGTGGCGTGCCGCAGGCGGTAGTCGGCGAGGGTGAGGATCTCGTGGAGCGGGGCGTGCGGGCGGACGACGGTGTCCTGGGTCGGATAACTGCCCGACGCGTACTCGTAGATGTAGTCGCCCAGGTGCAGGACGGCGTCCAGGTCTGCGCGGGCCGCGAGATGGCGGTACGGGGAGAACCAGCCGGCCTCCCAGTTGGCGCACGACACCACGCCGAAGCGGACCCCGGGAACGGCGGCCCCGGAGGCGGGCGCCGTGCGGGTGCGGCCGACGGGGGAGAGGACACCCTGCCCGCCCTCCGCCCGGCCGCTCGCCGCCGAGAAGCGGAACCAGTACGTCGTCGCCGGGCGCAGCCCCCGGACATCGGCCTTGACGGTGTGGTCGGAGCCGGCCCGCGAGACGGCCGTGCCCCGGGCCACGATCCGGGAGAAGGCCTTGTCCTCGGCGATCTCCCAGACCACCGGCGTATCGGCGCCGAGGCCCGAGCCCGGCACGGAGTCCGGGGCGGGGGTGACACGGGTCCACAGGAGTACGCCGTCGGGCAGCGGGTCGCCGGAGGCCACGCCGTGCAGGAAGGCGGGGCCGTCGGCGGCGCGAGCGGCGGTGGCGGCGAGCACGGGGCCGGCGACCGCGGTGGCCGCGGCGGCCTTGACGACCGTGCGGCGGCTGGGTGCGGCGGAGAGTTGTCGTCTGGTCACGGGCGATCACCCTACTGGCGGGTAGAGCGAACAGGCGGGCGAACAAAGGAAGTTCGCCCGCCTGTTGGCCGGATGACGCCTGGAGTTACGCCCGGAGTACCCGCCCGGCCGCGGGTCCTCCTGTCGGGCCGTGGGTCCGCAGCCGCGGATCAGCCCTTCAGCGCCTTGGTGATCGCCGTGTTGAAGTCGGCCACCGTCATGGGCGCGTTCTCGCTGCCCTCGGCGGTGAGCGTCTTGCCGTCCATCTTCAGGGTCGGCGTGCCCTGGACCCCGCTCTTGTCGAACGTCTTGGACATCTTGATCGCCCAGGCGTCGTAGGTGCCGTCCTCGACGTTCTTCTGGAACGCCTTGTTGCCCTTCAGCGCGTCCACCGAGTCCGCCACCTCGATCAGGTAGCTGTCCTTGGCGAACTTGTCGTTCGTCTCCTCGGGGTGGAACTTCGCGGAGTACAGCGCGGTCTTGTACTCCAGGAAGGCGTCGGGGCTCACATCGAGCGCAGCGCCCAGCGCGCTCAGGGCGTTCTTCGAGCCCTCGCCGCTGTCCGAGTTGTCGATGAAGGTCGCACCGACGTACTTGATCTTGTACTTGCCGGCGTCGACGTCCTTGGCCACGGTCTCGCCGACCGTCTGCTCGAACGTGGCGCAGATCGGGCAGCGGGAGTCCTCGTACAGCTCCAGGGTCTTCTTGGCGCTCGACTCGCCGATCACGACGGTCGTGCCGTCGTCGCCCGAGGTGTTCTTGGGGGCGGTGACGTTCTTCGCGTCCGCCGCGGCCTCCCAGGCGGAGGGCTTGTTCAGCTGCATCACGCCGTAGCTGATACCGCCGGCGATCGCCAGCACGGCCACGACCGAGACGCCGACGACGATCTGCTTGCGTGCCTTGTCCTTCTTGGCCTGGCGCTCGCGCTCCACGCGCAGCCGCTCACGGGCGGCGGACTTGTTGGCCTGGCTGTTGCGACTGCTCATGAGGGTGCTCCGTAGAAAAAGGGGTGGCTCGAAGGGGTCTTGCCGCGTACTCAGGCGGGGATGAAGGCCGAGAGCGGCGGGCCCCTCCGTCCCACGGAGTGCACCAGGAAGCGGGCAGGGGCGAGCGGGTGCGGACGCCCGGCGCGCCTGGCACCGGGCCCCACGCGGCGCCGGGCCGTGCCGGTCACTGCGACCGCGGTGAGCAGCGGCCGGAACGCGACAGCGGCCGCCGCGCGCAGCAGTCCCGCGAGCGCCGACTCGCCGCGCCGCAGCCAGAGTGCGGCCAGCAGGCCCACCGTCACGTGCGCGGCCAGCAGCAGCCAGGGGACGGCGGGTCCCGGCGAGGCGAGCAGGGCAGCGGCGTGATCGCCGTTGCCGGTCACCCCGGCCAGCGGTGTGCCGACGGATGCCACACCGGAGAGTCCGTCCGCACCGCGCCCGGCCTCGCCGCCGCAGAGCACATCGACGCCCACGGAGCGCAGCGGGCCCGCGATCGGGCCGCCCGCCGCCCCGTAACAGAGGTGCTGGCCGGTGGTGAAAACCGTGTCGGCGGCCAGTTCGAGCGGGACCAGCAGCCCGGCGATGGCCCCGAAGCCGCGCTCCCGGCCCGCCAGCGCGAACGCCACGGCGAAGACCGCCCCGGCCAGCAGCGCGACGGCGGTCATCGGCAGGGGGACCCGGGAGAGCAGCACATGGGACGCGGACGAGAGCGTGACGACGAGCGCGGTGAACAGCGCCGCGCGTACCGCTCTGATCTGCGTCCCTGATACGTCCATCGCCGGAGAGTGTGTCATGCGTTCCTGTAAGCGAGCCCTAAGGACCTGCGGGGGCCCGGGAACGGGCCCCCGCACCGGAGGTCCTACAGGCCCGGGATGCGGCCGTTGCGGAAGAGGTCGACGAAGATCTGGTGGTCGGCGCGGGCACGGGCGCCGTAGCCGTGCGCGAAGTCGACCAGCAGATCGGCGAAGCCCTCCTCGTCCGCCGCGATGGCCGCGTCGATCGCGCGCTCCGTGGAGAACGGCACCAGCGAGTGCCCGCTCTCGTCGTCCGCCGCCGAGTGCATCGTGGCCGTGGCCCGGCCGAGATCGGCGACCACCGCAGCGATCTCCTCCGGCTCGTCGATGTCGGACCAGTCCAGGTCGACCGCGTACGGAGAGACCTCGGCGACCAGCTGACCGGACCCGTCCAGCTCGGTCCAGCCCAGCCACGGGTCGGCGTGGGCCTGGAGCGCGCGCTGCGAGATCACCGTGCGGTGTCCCTCGTGCTGGAAGTAGTCCCGCACGGCGGCGTCGGTGATGTGCCGCGACACCGCCGGGGTCTGCGCCTGCTTGAGGTAGATCACCACATCGTTCTCCAGGGCGTCGCTGTTGCCCTCCAGGAGGATGTTGTACGAGGGCAGGCCGGCCGACCCGATGCCGATGCCCCGGCGGCCGACGACGTCCTTCACCCGGTAGGAATCGGGCCGCGTGAGGCTCGACTCCGGCAGCGTCTCCAGATAGCCGTCGAACGCCGCGAGCACCTTGTAGCGCGTCGCCGCGTCCAGGTCGATCGCGCCGCCGTCGGCGGTGAACCGGCGCTCGAAGTCCCGGATCTCCGTCATCGAGTCCAGCAGCCCGAACCGGGTCAGCGCGCGGGCGTCGCGCAGCGCGCCGAGCAGCGGGCCCTCGGCGGTGTCCAGGGTGAAGGGCGGCACCTCGTCGTTCTTGGCGCCCGTCGCCAGGGCGTGGATCCGCTCCCGGTAGGCGGCGGCGTAGACCCGGACGAGCTCGGTGATCTGGTCGTCGCCGAGCGCCTTCGCGTAACCGATCAGGGCGACGGAGGCGGCGAAGCGCTTGAGGTCCCATGTGAAGGGGCCCACATAGGCCTCGTCGAAGTCGTTGACGTTGAACACGAGCCGGCCGTTGGCGTCCATGTACGTGCCGAAATTCTCGGCGTGCAGATCGCCGTGGATCCACACCCTGCTCGTGCGCTCGTCCAGGTAGGCGCCGGTGTTCTGCTCGCGGTCCAGATCGGCGTAGAACAGACCGGCCGAGCCCCGGTAGAACGCGAAGGCCGAGCCCGCCATCTTGCGGAACTTCACCCGGAAAGCTGCGGGGTCGGCGGCCAGGAGCTGCCCGAACGCGGTGTCGAAAACGGCGAGAATCTGCTCCCCGCGCTGCTCTGCGCCGGTCTGCGTGTCCGACATCGCTGGGTGCCTCCTGGTACATGGCGTTCATGACAAATGGGACGGGCGTCCCCGCTCTTCCAACGCGCGACCGTACCCCGGAGTGCCCGCCGTCCGTCACCTCGGCGACGTAGACTTCCACGCTGTCCCCCCAAGCCGTCACCGCCAGTTTTCCCGGAGGCACAGCGCCGTGAGCAAGCCGCCATTCACGCACCTGCACGTCCACACCCAGTACTCGCTGCTGGACGGTGCCGCGCGGCTCAAGGACATGTTCGAGGCGTGCAACGACATGGGCATGTCGCACATCGCGATGACCGACCACGGCAACCTCCACGGGGCGTACGACTTCTTCCACTCGGCCCAGAAGGCCGGGGTGACGCCGATCATCGGGATCGAGGCGTACGTCGCCCCCGAGTCGCGCAAGCACAAGCGGAAGATCCAGTGGGGCCAGCCGCACCAGAAGCGGGACGACGTCTCGGGTTCCGGTGGTTACACCCACAAGACGATCTGGGCGGCCAACAGCACCGGACTGCACAACCTCTTCAAGCTCTCCTCGGACGCGTACGCCGAGGGCTGGCTGCAGAAGTGGCCGCGCATGGACAGGGAGACCATCTCCCGGTGGTCCGAGGGCCTCATCGCCTCCACCGGGTGCCCCTCCGGCGAGGTGCAGACCCGGCTGCGGCTCGGGCAGTTCGACGAGGCCGTCCAGGCGGCCTCCGACTACAAGGACATCTTCGGCGAGGGCAGGTACTTCCTGGAGCTGATGGACCACGGCATCGAGATCGAGCGCCGGGTCCGCGACGGGCTCCTGGAGATCGGCCGGAAGCTGAACATCCCGCCGCTCGTGACGAACGACTCGCACTACACCTACGCCAACGAGGCGACCGCGCACGACGCCCTGCTCTGCATCCAGACGGGCAAGAACCTCTCCGACCCCGACCGCTTCCGCTTCGACGGCACGGGCTACTACCTCAAGACGACGGACGAGATGTACGGCGTCGACTCCTCCGACGCCTGGCAGGAGGGCTGCGCCAACACCCTCCTGGTCGCGCAGCAGATCGACACCACCGGCATGTTCGAGAAGCGCGACCTGATGCCGAAGTTCGACATCCCGGAGGGCTTCACCGAGATCACCTGGTTCCAGGAGGAGGTCCGGGTCGGCATGGACCGCCGCTACCCCGGAGGTGTCCCCGAGGACCGGCAGAAGCAGGCCGAGTACGAGATGGACATCATCATCCAGATGGGGTTCCCCGGGTACTTCCTCGTCGTCGCCGACTTCATCATGTGGGCCAAGAACAACGGCATCGCGGTGGGCCCCGGCCGTGGTTCCGCCGCCGGCTCGATCGTCGCGTACGCCATGGGCATCACCGACCTCGACCCGATCACCCACGGACTGATCTTCGAGCGCTTCCTCAACCCCGAGCGCGTCTCCATGCCCGATGTCGACATCGACTTCGACGAGCGCAGGCGCGTCGAGGTGATCCGGTACGTGACCGAGAAGTACGGCGCCGACAAGGTCGCCATGATCGGCACCTACGGCAAGATCAAGGCCAAGAACGCGATCAAGGACTCCGCGCGCGTCCTGGGCTACCCGTACGCGATGGGCGACCGCCTCACCAAGGCCATGCCCGCCGACGTCCTCGGCAAGGGCATCGACCTCAGCGGCATCACCGACCCCAAGCACCCGCGCTACAGCGAGGCGGGCGAGATCCGGGGGATGTACGAGAACGAGCCGGACGTCCAGAAGGTCATCGACACCGCGAAGGGCGTCGAAGGCCTCGTCCGGCAGATGGGCGTGCACGCCGCCGGCGTGATCATGTCCAGCGAGCCCATCGTCGACCACGCCCCGGTCTGGGTGAGGCACACCGACGGCGTCACCATCACGCAGTGGGACTACCCCCAGTGCGAGTCGCTCGGCCTGCTGAAGATGGACTTCCTCGGCCTGCGCAACCTGACGATCATGGACGACGCCATCAAGATGGTGAAGGCCAACAAGGGCGTCGACCTGGAGATGCTCTCCCTGCCGCTGGACGACCCCAAGACGTACGAGCTGCTGTGCCGCGGTGACACGCTCGGGGTGTTCCAGTTCGACGGCGGCCCCATGCGTTCGCTGCTGCGCCAGATGCAGCCCGACAACTTCGAGGACATTTCCGCCGTCTCGGCCCTCTACCGGCCGGGCCCGATGGGAATGAACTCGCACACGAACTACGCCGAGCGCAAGAACGGCCGCCAGGAGATCACCCCGATCCACCCGGAGCTGGAGGAGCCCCTCAAGGAGGTCCTCGGCCTCACCTACGGCTTGATCGTCTACCAGGAGCAGGTCCAGAAGGCCGCCCAGATCGTCGCCGGGTACTCGCTCGGCGAGGCCGACATCCTGCGCCGTGTGATGGGCAAGAAGAAGGCCGACGAGCTGGCGAAGAACTTCGTCCTCTTCGAGGCGGGCGCCAAGAAGAACGGCTTCTCCGACGCGGCGATCAAGGCGCTCTGGGACGTCCTGGTCCCCTTCGCCGGATACGCCTTCAACAAGGCGCACTCCTCCGCGTACGGCCTGGTCACCTACTGGACCGCCTACCTCAAGGCGAACTACCCGGCCGAGTACATGGCGGCCCTGCTGACCTCCGTCAAGGACGACAAGGACAAGTCCGCGGTCTATCTCAACGAGTGCCGGCGCATGGGCATCAAGGTGCTCCCGCCGAACGTCAACGAGTCCGAGTCGAACTTCGCCGCCCAGGGTGACGACGTGATCCTCTTCGGGCTGACCGCCATCCGCAACGTCGGACAGAACGTCGTCGACTCGATCATCAGGTGCCGCAAGGCGAAGGGGAAGTACTCCACGTTCCCCGACTTCCTGGACAAGGTCGAGGCGGTCGTCTGCAACAAGCGCACCGTCGAATCGCTCATCAAGGCCGGCGCCTTCGACGAGATGGGCCACACCCGCAAGGGACTCGTCGCCCACCACGAGCCGATGATCGACAACGTGGTGCAGGTCAAGCGCAAGGAGGCCGAAGGGCAGTTCGACCTCTTCGGCGGCGGCGAGGCGGACAGCGACGAGCCGGGCTTCGGGCTCGACGTGGAGTTCTCCGACATCGAGTGGGAGAAGTCCTACCTGCTCGCGCAGGAGCGCGAGATGCTCGGCCTGTACGTCTCCGACCACCCGCTCTTCGGACTGGAGCACGTCCTGTCCGACAAGTCGGACGCGGCGATCTCGCAGCTCACCAGCGGTGAGCACTCCGACGGCGCGATCGTCACCGTGGGCGGCATCATCTCCGGCCTCCAGCGCAAGATGACCAAGCAGGGCAACGCCTGGGCCATCGCGACCGTGGAGGACCTCGCGGGCGCCATCGAGTGCATGTTCTTCCCCGCCACCTACCAGCTGGTCTCCACCCAGCTCGTCGAGGACACCGTCGTCTTCGTCAAGGGCCGCCTCGACAAGCGCGAGGACGTGCCGCGCCTGGTCGCCATGGAGATGCAGGTCCCCGACATCTCCAACGCCGGGTCCAACGCGCCCGTCATCCTGACCATCCCCACGGTCAGGGTCACCCCGCCCATGGTCAGCCGGCTCGGCGAGGTCCTCAGCAACCACCGGGGCGACACCGAGGTGCGCATCAGGCTCCAGGGCCCCCGCAAGACCACCGTGCTCCGGCTCGACCGGCACCGCGTCAAGCCGGACCCCGCCCTCTTCGGCGACCTGAAGGTGCTGCTCGGCCCGTCCTGCCTGGCCGGCTGACCCGCCCGCACCC
>NZ_JBHWZS010000351.1:0-8613 GCF_042728155.1 Streptomyces sp. NPDC060209 | reverse complement strand
GGTATGTGCCGCGTACCGCACGGCGGCCGGCCGGTCGTGTCCTCGTCGGGTGCGGATCAGCCGTTGTACGGGGCTGCCACGTCCAGGACCCAGGTCACGCCGAAACGGTCGGTGAGCATGCCGTACAGCGGTGCCCACTGCGACGGTGCCAGGGGCTGCACCACCGTCGAGCCCTCTGCCAGCTTCTGCCAGAGCGCACTGATCTCGTCCGTGTCGTCACCGCGCACGGAGACGAAGAACGGGTTGGTGCCCTGGTCCCAGGGCGTCCCGGAGGGCACGTCGTAGGCCATGACGTGGAAGCCGTTGTCGCCCACCACCTCGCCCCACACCAACCTGTCCGCCTCGTTCTCGTGTCGCACGTCGCCCATGTCCTTGTACGTGACGGCGGCGATGCGCCCGCCGAAGACGGACCGGTAGTGGTCCAGCGCGGCCCGTGCGTCGCCCCGGAAGTTCAGGTGGGTGGTGGTCGTGACGGACATGGCCTTCTCCTCGTTCGCAGTTCGGCGAGACGCACCACCGCGGCGATGGAGCCTGGCGTGCTGCGATCTCGTGGCCAGGGGCCAAGGCCTCTCCGGCGGATACTGGTGTCCACCGTTCCACGGGTAGCGGACAGGTTGTGTCCTGTACTGCGCGCAGAATGGTGAGCATGCAGAAGGCGTCCTCGCGGCTGCTCGCGCTGCTCTCGCTGCTTCAGACTCATCGCGACTGGTCCGGTGACGGCCTCGCCGAGCGGCTCGACATCACCCCGCGCACGGTGCGCCGCGACATCGACCGCCTGAGGGAACTGGGCTACCCGATCCTCGCTTTCAAGGGGCCGTCCGGTGGCTACCGTCTGGAGGCCGGCTCGCAACTGCCCCCGCTGCTGTTCGACGACGGCCAAGCCGTCGCCCTGGCCCTCGCCCTGCAGTCCGCGGCCACCAGCAGCACGATCGGCGAAGACGCCGCACGGGCCCTGGCCACCGTGCGCCAGGTCATGCCGCCCCGTCTGCGTCAGCGCATCGACATGCTGCAGGTCACCGTCGTCCGGTCACCCGGGACCGGCGACGCCTCCCCGGTCGGCACGCAGGTCCTCATGGAGCTGAGCCGTGTCGTCCGCGCCCGCGAGGAGCTGCGCTTCGACTACGGGCAGGACGCCGCCGGCCCCGCAGGGCCACCCCGCCGGACGCAGCCCCACCACCTCGTCACCTGGCGCGGCCACTGGTATCTGATCGCCTGGGACCTCGACCGTGACGACTGGCGCACCTTCCGCGTCGACCGCCTGCGCCCCCGCACCCCCACCGGCCCGCGCTTCACCCCACGCGATCTCCCTGGTGGCGACGTGGCCACTTTCGTCACCGGCCGATTCCGCGGAACTGACGGTTCCACCGCTGACTGGCCCTGTCGTGGCGAAGTCGTCCTCGACCTCCCCGCACAGGCTGTGGCCCCGTTCGTGCAGGACGGAATCGTCGAAGAGCTCGGCCCCGAGCGCTGTCACCTGACCCTCGGCTCCTGGTCGTGGACCGGCCTCGCCACCACCCTCGGTCACTTCGACACCGGCATCCACGTCATCGGTCCACCACAGCTGACGGACGCGTTCGCCGAACTCGCCGCTCGCTACGCCGACGCGGCGGGCACGACCCGATCGGCCCCGGTCATCCGGGCAGACTAACTTGACCATGGGGTCAAGTTAGGTGCTACCGTCAGGACATAAGTTGACCCAGCGGTCAAGTATGCCTCTACGGCAAGGAGCAGTGCCATGTCCAAAGTGATCGCCGTCTTCGGCGCAGGTACCGGCCTGGGCGTGTCCGTTGCCCGCCGCTTCGGGCGCGAAGGATTCCGGGTCGCCCTGGTGGCCCGCCGCAAGGACCGGCTGGACGCCCTCGTGGCGGAGCTCGCCGGTGAGGGCATCGAGGCGGGAGCCTTCTCCGCCGATCTTTCCGAGCCCGCGAGGGTGCCCGCGCTCGTCGAGGCGATCCGCGAGCGTCTCGGCCGGATCGACGTGGTCGCGTACGGCCCGATCAGCGGCGACCAGGGCTTCACTCCGGCCGCCGAGCTGGACGCGGCCACCCTGCGTGGCCTGGTGCCCTTGCTGCTACTCACCCCGGTCGAGGTGGTCCGGGCCGTGCTGCCGGAGTGGACCGGGCGCGGCGACGGTGCCTTCCTGCTGGCTCAGGGCTATTCGGCGGCGCAGCCGATGCCCCACCTCAGCGGCCTGGGTCCGGTGATGTCCGCCACCCGCAACTACCTGTACTCCCTCAACGCGGAGTTGGCCGGCACGGGTGTCTACGCCGGCACCCTGACCGTCGGGTCCCTGATCGCCCGCAGCGAGATCGCCGCCAAGGCCCAGGCCGCCTTCGAGTCGGCCGACGGCCCGGAGCACCCGGTCGTCGACCCGGACGACCTCGCCGAGCACTACTGGGACATGTACACGAAGCGCGACCGCGTCGAACAGTTCCACCCCGAGTCGTTGACCCCGCAAGCCGCGGCGTAACACCTCGGAGGGCACGCGGGGTTGCGGCGGGCCGGCCGCAACCCCGCGCAGCATCACGACGGACGTCCGTACCCGGTCCTGGGGCCGGCCCGATCCAAACGAAAGACCTAGCCGACCAGACGACGGCGCCAGTCCAGGGGAGTGACGGTGATGGCCCGGCTGGGGTCACGGTCCCACTCGGCGTTGAGGCCGGCCGTTTCGAGGGCGGCCACGACCTCGTCGCCGATGGCTACGTCGGTCTCGGACGAGCCGTCGAAACCACCGTGGAGAAGCATCAGGCCCTGGCCGGCCGCGGCGGAGTCCGTGCACTGGGTGTGGAAGTAGACGAACCCGCGTGCCTCGGGCCCGTCTTCGCCGCCGATCTCGGACCGGCCGCAGTTGCGGCAGCAGGTGAAGTTCTCGCGGGCGGTGATGCCGGCCTCCTGGAGGGCGGTGAACGCGCGGGTGAGTCGTTCAGGGTCGGTCTCGCCCTGCCAGGCGGCCTGCTCCGCCACGCGCTCCAGCCACATCCGGTCGGCCAGCGCCTGTGCCTGCTCGCGTGAGACGGGCCGACGGTCCTCGGTGACCAGGTACTCCTCAGCGAGCTCGGCCAGTTGGGCGCGGGAGTCGTAGCCGCCGACCAGCACCTCGCGTACGCGCTTCTCCAACACCTCGCGCTCGTCCCGGCCGAGGTCGAGCGGTGGCACCTCACGGGTGGGGCCCATGTCCAGCAGGGACCAGGCCAGATCGGCGTCCCAGCCGTCCCCCTGGAGAGCCCAGCCGGTCAGCGCCGCGATCACGGCCTCGGGCTTGCCGGCCATCGTCTGGAAGTGCCGGTCGGCTGCACCGTCGCGGTGCTCCAGGGTGTAGTCACCACCGGCCTCGTGCCAGACCTGGGCGAAGACGTCCGGCAGGTCGGGTATCCGTTGGACCACCAGGAACCGGTCACCGTCACCGCCCATGCGCCGGACCAGTCCGGCCAACTCCCCGCCCGACACACGGACGTGCCGTTCCCAGTTCTCCGTCTTCACCACGATCTCGAGCATGCGCAGACTCTGACACGCCCCGCTGACAGCAGCCCTCATGGGATGCGCGACGCACGTCCACCGCGGCGGGAGTTCTCACGTGTTCGCGGGGCTGCCCGACCTCATGTGCGCCGAATCCGTTCCGGTCGGGCACCTGCACGCACGCGCTCGAGGACCACTACCGGGATGGTCCGGCGGCTCTGGGCCTCGTAGCTGCGGTACACGGGAGCGAGACCAGCCATCAGCGCCCACAGCCGCTCCCGTTCCTGCCCATCGACAGTGCGGGCGTGGGCGGCGAACCGCGCGGCACGGATCTGTAGGTGTACCTCCGGGTTCGCTGTCAGATTGAGATACCACTGAGGGTGGGTGTGTGTGATGGTCGAGCCGGAGGCGACGAGGACGTAGCGGCCGTCGTCTTCGCCGTAGAAGAGGCCGGTCCTGTAGAGCTTGTGCGTCTTCCGGCCCTGGTGGGTGAGGACGAGGTTCGTCATCCCTCCTTCGCGGTATCCGCTCGCGCCGTCGGTCGCGAGATAGCGGCGCACGTGTTCCGCGACCGTGGGGTCCGGACTGTCGGCCGCTTCCTGGACGGACTCGGCGGACCCGGCGGCCTCCAGGGAATTCCTTGCGTTTCCGGGCTCTTGAGCGGACATGAGCGTCCTCCTGATCTCCTGATCGGCTCAGTGAGTGCTGACGAGGCCCTGGGCGAAGCCTCCGTCGACGGCGAACTCCACGTTGGTCGTGAAGGTCGCGTCGGCGGCCAGGAACAGGGCGGCGGCGGCTACCTCTTCGACCGTGCCGTTGCGCTTGAGCGGGGTCGTCTCGTCTCCCTGCCGCTCGAACTCCCGGCGCTCCTCGTCGCTCAGGCCGGCCACGCCCATCGTCGGCGTCTTGATGAATCCCGGGGCGACGGCGTTGACCCGGATCTTCCGCGGCAGCAGCTCGGCTGCCAGGACATGGGCGAACGCGCGCATCGCTTCCTTCGACGCGGAGTAGGCACTCAGGCCAGGGAAGACGACGTCGTTGCCGACCGTGGTGAAGACCATCGATCCACCGTCCCTGAGCAGCGGGTCGAGGGCTTGGACGGTGAAGAAGGATCCCTTTGTGTTGACAGCGAAGTGCCGGTCCCAGGACGCCTCGGTGACCTCCCGGAGCTCGGCGAACTCCGCGATGCCGTGGTTGACGAAGAGGTGGTCGATGCCGCCGAGTTCTGTCCGGACGTAGTCGGCGAGGGCGGAGATGTCGGCCATGCTCGCCGCGTCGGAACGCACGACATGCGCGGCCTCGCCCTTCAACTCGCTCCGTGCCTCTTCGAGGGTCTTCTCGTTGCGGCCCGTCAGGACGACCTCGGCTCCCTCGGCCAGGAGCGCCTTGACGATCGCCAGGCCCATGCCGTGGGTCCCGCCGGTGACAACAGCCTTCTTGCCCGTGAACCTGCTCATCGTGACTCCCTGTACGTAGCGGTGGTGTGGGTGCCGGGGTGTTACGGGAAGAGCGTGCGGGACGACGCATTCGGTCGCCTTTCGCTCCGCTGTCGGCTGCTGTCGGAAGGCGCGTACGGGGCCGGTGCTGCTGCCCACCCGGGGGCAGCCCGCAATAGGCTGGTCCGATGCGCTTCGGAGTGCTGGGCCCCTTGGCCGTGTGGACAGCGAACGGTGATCTCGTGGTCGTGCCCGACGCGAAGGTCCGGCTCCTGCTGGCCGAACTCCTGGTGGAACCGGGGCGGGTGGTGTCCGCGGACCGGCTGATCGAGGACCTCTGGGGTGACGGGCTGCCGGCCCGTCCGTTGAGCGCGCTGCAGACTCTCGTGTCCCGGCTGCGCAAAGCCCTGGCATCGGCCGGTGGACGAGAACTGGTGGCTCACCGCCCTCCGGGTTATCTGCTGGAGGTGACTGGCGGAGCGGTGGACGCGGAGCAGTTCATTTCGCTGGCCGACCAGGCCCGTCGTCTCGCGGATCCCCGGGGGCGGGCCGACCGGTTCGCCCAGGCCCTTTCCCAGTGGCGGGGGCCGGCCTTCGCGGGATTCGAGGACGAGCCGTTCGCCCGCGCGGCGGTGACGCGCCTGGAGGAGCAACGGCTGCTGGCCTGGGAGGAGTTCGCCGAGGTCCGGCTCCAGCTCGGAGACCATGGCCGACTGGCCGGGGAACTCCAGGAACTGTCGGATCGCCACCCCTTGCGGGAGCGGCTGCGAGAGGCCCACATGCGAGCCCTGTACGGCGCCGGGCGGCCGGGCGAGGCGCTCGACGTCTATCAGGATGTGCGCCGTCGGCTGGACGAGGAGCTCGGCCTCGAACCGGGCCCCGCACTGGTCGCGCTGCAGCAGGAGATCCTCCGACAGGACCCCGCGGCCCTGCGGCCCGCCCCGGTCACCGGACCCGGCCCGGGTACGGAGAGCCTCGGTCCGCGTGCGGAGAGCCTCGGTCCGCGTGGCGACGCAGCTCGCAGCCGCACCAACCTGCCTGCCCCGGTCACCCCGCTGATCGGGCGGTCGAGCGCCGTGGCCGAGGTGGGGGCCCTGCTGGCGGTGGAGCGGCTCGTGACCCTGACCGGACCCGGAGGGGTCGGCAAGACTCGCCTCGCCCTGGAGGCCGCGAGCGAGTCGGCCGAGTCCTTCGCAGATGGCGTGTGGCTGGTGGAACTCTCCGGACTGGCACGCTCCACCAAGGCGGAGTCGGCCGAACCGGGTCCGGCCGAGGCATCGGGTGCTGCCTGGACGGTGGACGGGCCTGCCGAGGTGGTGGCTGCTGCTTTGGGCATCCGGGACGACGCATGGGCCGGCGCGTGGTCGGCCGCACGCATCCAGCCCCTGGCAGAGAGACTGGCCGACGCCCTGCGCGGCCGCCGACTTCTCCTGGTGCTCGACAACTGCGAGCACGTCGTCGAGACGGTGGCGGGTCTGACTCAGCTGCTGTTGCGGGCTGCGCCGGGGGTGCGCATCCTGACCACCAGCCGGGAGCCGCTGGGCGTTTCGGGCGAGCAGCTCTGGCCGGTGCCACCGCTCGACGTACCACTGCCGGGAGCAGAGTCGGCGGACGTGCTGCGATCCAGCGCGGTCCGGCTGTTCGCGGCAAGGGCCGCCGCCGCGGCACCGGGATTCACCATGTCCGACGACAACGCCGAGGCCGTGGCCACGATCTGCCGTCGTATGGACGGGATTCCGCTTGCTCTGGAGCTGGCGTCGACGCGGGTCAGGGTCCTCGGCGCGGCTCGGCTCGCAGAGCGCCTCGACGACCGGTTCGGGCTCCTGACGGATGGGCGCCGCGATGCTCCGGCACGGCAGCAGACCTTGAGGTCGGTGATCGACTGGAGTTGGGAGCTGTTGACCGCAGCGGAGCAGGCGGTGCTGCGTCGTCTCGCGATCCACTCCGACGGCTGCGACCTGGAGGCCGCCGAGACGCTCTGCCCCGGGGGTGGCGTGAAGACCGGCGAGGTCGTCGACCTGCTGGCCCGACTGGTGGACCGGTCCCTGGTGGTCGTCGTCCAACACGCCGACGGGCCTCGCTACCGGCTTCTGGAGTCGGTGGCCGCGTACTGCCAGGACCGGCTCCGGGCGGCCACCGGCGGCGCCGCGCGCGCCGCCGGGACCGACTCGAACGACCGGGCGGTCTCGTCCGAGTACGACCGGCTACGCAGTGCTCACGCCTCCTACTACGTCGCACTGGCCGAGACGGCCGACATCCACCTGCGCGGTGGCGACCAGCAGCGCTGGCTGCGCCGTCTCGACGCCGAGTCGGCGAACATCCGCGCGTCGCTGGACACCGCGGCCGCGGACGGCGATGCGCGGCTCGCAGGACGGCTGGTCCGAGCAATGGCCTGGTACTGGTTTCTGCGCGGCCGGTTCACGGAGGCGAGACGCTCGATGTCCGAGGCCCTCACCGTCGAGGAGCGGCCCGGGGCTGACCTGGGGGGCGGACGGGAAGGCTCGGACCGCGCGGCCCTCGCCGCCTGGCATGCGGGGATGACGCTGCTGTGCGGCGACCGGACCAGCTCCAAGGGGGAGAGCCGCTCCCCACTGCGCCTCTACGAGGACATTCACGACTCGCGCGACCGGGCAGGGGCCGGCTGGTTCCTCGGTTACGCCGCGACGCTGTTCGGCGCCATGGAGGTCGGGGAGGAGCTCGTTCGCCGGTCGCTGGACGAGTTCCGTGCGGCGGGGGACTGCTGGGGCATCGCGGCGGCGCTGAGTGTGCGGGGCGTGCAACGGTACGTTCGCGGGGAATTGGCAGCGTCCCGGGCCGACGGCGAGACGAGCCTCTCGCTGTTCCGTGAGACCGGCGACCGGTGGGGGCAACTCCAGGCCACCGGCGTGCTCGGCAGGCTGGCAGAGATCGAGGGCGACTACCGGGCGGCCGAGGCCGGGCACCAGGAGGCCCTGGGCATCGCCGAGGACCTGGGCCTGTGGACCGAGGTATCCACCCGATGGTCCGAACTGGGCAGGATCGCCCTGCTGACCGGGGACCACGTACGGGCCGAGGGCCTCCACGAGCGGGGCAGACGGGTGGCCGTCGAGCATGGGGACCGGCGAGCACAGGAGTTCGCCGAGACAGGGCTCGCTCTCGGGGCGCGGAGGCAAGGGCGGCTCGATGTGGCCGAGGCGTATCTGCGTACCTGGCTGGAGTGGAACCGCCAGTTCGACGCGGAGAACGGCGCCGCCCTGATCCTGGCCGAACTCGGATTCATCGCCGAGCAGCAGGGTGACGCCGAAGCGGCTCTGGACCTGCACACGGAGGGCCTGAACGCGGCTCGGAGCACGGGTGATCCGAGGGCGATCGCCCTTGCACTGGAAGGGTTGGCAGGCGTGTGGCAGCTCGCGGGCCGCCCCGAACTCGCCGCCGGTCTGCTGGGCACCGCCACCCGGTCGCGAGCCTCGGTGGGCGCACCGTTGCCACCCGCCGAACGCGGCGACGTCAGCCGCATCACAGCCGCCGTACGGAACGCCATGGGCGATGCCGACTTCGCGGCCGCGTTCGCGAGGGACGCGGAAATTCCGTAGCGCCGCGAACCCCTGGGGGTCTGTGAATCCTGCCGGGGGCACAGAGAAGTAGCAGGTCGGAGGTCCTGTCGTCCGCGGCGGATGGCAGGGCCTCCGACCTTGGCGCCCATATGCGGCGTACAGACCCGTGCACGCCCCCGACCGGGGGC
>NZ_JBHWZS010000350.1:0-8621 GCF_042728155.1 Streptomyces sp. NPDC060209 | reverse complement strand
GCACGCGTGCCGGACGGCGGACGGCGCGGAACAGCCCTACCGGGGCCTGGTCCCGACGACGACGGTGGCGTACAGCTCCTCGGAGACGACGACGCGGGCGAGCAGTCCGCTGCTCCCCACCGTCTCCTCGGCCCGCGCCGCCTGCCGCTCGCTCGTCTCGACCAGCAGACTGCCGCCCGGGACCAGCCAGTCGGCCGCCTCGGCGACGACGCGCCTCATCACGTCGAGCCCGTCGCCCCCTCCGTCGAGCGCGACGCGCGGCTCGTGGATGCGCGCCTCGGCGGGGAGCAGCCCGACGTCTTCTGTCGGTACGTACGGCACGTTGGCGAGCAGGACGTCGACCCGCCCGCGCAGCGCACGGGGCAGAGGGGCGAAGAGGTCGCCCTCGTAGACCGTCCCGAGTTCTCCCACGTTGCGCCGGGCACAGCGCACAGCGGCGGGTTCCACGTCGGCGGCGTGCAGTTCCACGTCCCGCAGCGACGACGCGAGCGCCCTGCCGAGCGCCCCGGTACCGCAGCAGAGATCGACCACGACCGCACGGTCCGGTGCGAGTGCGGCGGCCTGCCGGACGAGGAACTCCGTACGTCGCCGGGGCACGAAGACCCCGGGGTCCACGGCGATCCGCAGCCCGCAGAACTCGGCCCAGCCGAGCACGTGTTCAAGCGGCAGGCCGGCTACGCGCCGTTCCAGCATGGCCGCGAGACCGGCGGGGTCGGCCGATGCGGAGAGAAGGAGTTCCGCCTCGTCCTCGGCGAAGACACAGCCGGCGGCACGGAGCGAGGTGACGAGGGTGGCGAAGGTGAGCGGTGGGGCGAATTCCTGCACGGTGCGGAGCCTTTCGGGATGACCGATGGGCGCTCCGCGATCGCTCAGGCCCGGTCGGCCACACGACGGCGAGGGGTGAGCGCCCAGCCTGCTGAAGCGGTAATGGGTCTCACCTCCTGGGTCGGTCCCGGTCTCGGGAGGGGCCACACTACCGGACCGGCGCCGGACACGACGGCGCCCGCACCAGCAGCCTCGGCCCGGGCCCGGGCGGCCGCTCAGATCACGACGCGGTAGTGGGTCGTCAGCCGGCCGTCGTCGCCCAGGACATGGAAGGCGAGCCCCGGAGGCTGGTCGCGGTCGGCGGCACGGTCGCCCTCCCACGGCATCCGGAGTGTCCAGGTGATCGCCGGTCCCACGATCAGGGGGAGACCCGCGAAGGTGGAGGCCGCCGCCGTGTGGGCGTGCCCCGTGAGGACGGCGGCGACCCGTGGATGGGCACGGAGCAGGGCCGCCAGGTCACCGGGGCGTTCGAGCATGCCGGAGTCGGGCAGTGGGTGGTGGAGCTCGACGGGCGGCTGGTGGAAGGCGATCAGGGCCCTTGTCCCCTGCGGCAGTCCGGCGAGAGTGGTGTCGATCCAGGCGAGGGTCTGCTCGTCGAGGCGCCCCTCGTCGCGTCCCGGGATGGTGGAGTCGCACATCAGGATCGCGGCACCCGCGATGTGGTGCACCCGGTTGACGGGTCCGGCGTCGGGCGCCTCCCCCAGAAAGGCCTTCCTGTAGGCGGGACGCACGTCGTGGTTCCCGGGACACGGGAGGACCGGGAAGGGCGCGGCGAGGATCCGCGCGGCCTCCTCGTACTCCGCCTCCGCACCGTGGTCCGCGATGTCCCCGGTGACCAGCAAGGCATCGACGGGACGGGGCAGGGCCCGCAGGTGGTCCATGACGCGTACGGCGCGCCGGGTCGCCCTCTCGCTGCCGTCCAGGTGCAGATCACTGATCTGCGCGAGCAACACGGTCACGTCTCCCCCTAATGCTTGTTTCCAGTTATCCGTTAGGGACCTTAGAGTGTGCGTGCCACGCAAACAACCGGTACGGGCAGGAGCAAGACCCCATGGAGCGCTGGGCGGCACTGGAGCTGGCGAGCACGATCCGCCACGACGGCGACGGCGGCGTCACCGACGAACTGGCCACGGTGCAGGGCCTGAAGCGCTGGATCCACGAGCAGCGGGCATTGCTGGAGGGCCACTTCCCCGAGGACTCGGAGGTGGTTGACGAGGACCTCAGGCTCCGCGTCGTCGAGCTACGGCGTGCCGTGCGGGCGCTGTTCGCCCGCGCGGTCAGCCCGACGCGTCCCAGCCCGCCGGACGCCCACCGGCTGACGCCGGCCGGCCGGGCGGTGGCCGAGCTGAACGCGGCCGCGGCGCTGGTCCCCGTCGTCCCCCGGCTGGACTGGCCCCTCGAAGGCCCCCCGAAGACGCACGTGTCGGCCACGCGGGACGACCCGCACGCCGTACTTCTCGCCGCCCTCGCGCGGGCCGCCATCGAGTTCCTCGGCGGTCCGCAGCGCGAGCGGTTGCGGGCCTGCACGGCTCCCCGCTGCGTCCGCTACTTCGTGAAGAGCCACGGCCGCCAGGAATGGTGCAAGCCCTCCTGCGGAAACCGCGCCCGCGCGGCCCGCCACTACGAACGCCACCACCGGACGCCGGACGGGACACCGGCATCGCCGTGAAGCCGCCGGCTCAGCCGCGCCGCGCGGCACCTTCCGGCCAGACCACGTCCACCGGCACCCCGGCCCGCCGGGCCTCCTCGACCAGATCGGCCGTACCGCCGCCTCGCCCGGACGGGGGCGTGCCGTCCCACACGGCGACGAGCCGGTCCGCACGCTTCAACAGCTCGGCGTTGGCGGCCTCGTATGCCGCGCGGCCGGCGGTCTCGTACGGCAGGGTCCACACCTCGACGGCGGTTTCGTTGAGGTGGTCGAAGACAGGGGTGTCCTCGGGATTCACCACCGCGACGCGGTAGTCCAGGGACGGAATGACGACGACGAGGCGGCCGCCCATGGCGGAGACCTCCTCCGCGAAGAGCGAATCGGCTCCGGCGGCGATGCACGAGACTCCCGTGAGGTCCCCGCTGTAGGGCTCCAGCAACTCCCGCAGTGCGGCCCGTACGAGCGGCACGGTCTCCTCGGTCAGGTCGATGTGCCCGGTCACGGCCAGCGTCGTCATGCGCTGTCCCTCCTCAGCTCGGCAACGGATCGCAGGGCCGGTCACGGCGCCCACGGTGTACGGGTACGGCTGCCCCGGTTGCACCCTCGCACGCTCGGAGCACGGCCAGGGGCGGACCCGACCGCTCGGGCTCACTCCATCCCTTCGGCCGCCCCGCTGTACGCACTTCCTCTGCCCCACCCGGGAGTGTACGTTCGTACATACTTAGCCCGGGGTGGCGTCCGCCCTGCCGCATTCTCGTGAAAGACGTGTCTGATGGACCTGGCCACCCGTCGCCGCCGAACGGCGTTGTTCCTCTTCTTCCTCATGCCCGGCTTGTCGATCTCCTCCTGGGTGACGCGAACGCCCGACATCAGGGACCAACTGGGTGCTTCCACCGCTCAGATGGGACTTGTCCTGTTCGGCTTGTCCGTCGGTTCCATGCTCGGCATCCTGAGCTCCGGTGCACTGGTGGCACGGTTCGGCACCAGGCCGGTCATGGGCGTGGGGACGGCGCTGGTCATCGTCAGCATGGTGGTCATCGGCTGCGGGGCCCTGCTCTCCTCGGCCCCCACCGTCACGGCCGGACTGTTCCTCTTCGGCGCCGGGATGGGCGGCGGAGAGGTCGCGGTCAACATCGACGGCGCCGAGGTCGAGCAGATCATCGGCCGGACGGTACTGCCCACCCTGCACGGCTTCTTCAGCCTCGGCACGGTCGTGGGGGCCGCGGTCGGCATTCTGTTCACCGCCGTCGAGTTCCCGGTGCAGTGGCACCTGAGCGCGATAGCCGTCATCGCCACCGGGATGTTCCTCTACGCCTTCCGCGCCATCCCCGCCTCGGTGGGCAGAACCAAGGGGCCCCGGCCGGCCGACGGCGGCACGACGCCGCCGCGGGCGGCGGTGTGGAAGGACAGGCGGCTGCTGCTGATCGGCGGAATCATCCTCGCCATGGCACTGGCGGAGGGCGCCGCCAACGACTGGCTGCCGCTGCTCATGGTCGACGGCCACGGCGTGGACCCGGCCCTGGGATCGGCCGTCTACGCAGGCTTCGCCGCCGCCATGACGATCGGCCGCTTCGGCGGCGGCTTCTTCATCGACCGCTTCGGCCGCGCCCCCGTCGTCCGGGCCAGCGCACTGTCCGCGGCCCTCGGACTCACTCTCGTCATCTTCGCCGACTCCCCCGTCCTCGCAGGCGCCGCAGTGCTGTTCTGGGGCCTGGGGGCCTCGCTCGGCTTCCCCGTCGCACTGTCCGCGGCCGGCGACTCGGGTCCCGACTCGGCGGCCCGCGTCAGCCTGGTGGCGATGATCGGCTACATCGCCTTCCTCGTCGGGCCCCCCGGCCTCGGCTTCCTCGGCGACCACTACGGGCTGCGCTCCGCCATGATCGTCGTCCTCGCGTTCGTCGCCGTGGCGGTCTTCCTCGCCCCGGCCATCGGCACCCGCCGCACCACCGAGCCGGAGGTGCACACCGCGCAGCCGCCCGCCCCCGATGCCGCCCCGGACGTCACTCGGACCGCCCGGGGCGAATGACGGATCTCAGGGCCGGTACGGCGCACCGACGGCCGCCCGGTCAGGTGATCAGGTCCAGGATCGCGCGGGCGGACCACCGGCCGGCGGCCCCCCGTGCCGAGGCGAGGTAGGCGGAGACCGTGGCCGCGTCCCACGGCCCCGCCGCCAACAGGCCGGAGGCGACGAGGCGCAGGTAGTCGCGCGACGGCGGCACCGGGGCGACCTCGTGGGCGCTCCACGGCGCGGTGAAGGTCAGAACGGGATGCCCGTCCATCCGCCCCGCGCACACCAGCGTCTCGTAACGTCCGCTCCCCAGCGTGGCGGCGCCGGAGGTCAGGACCTCGCCGAGGTCCAGGTCCTCGCCCGGGTCCCTGTACATCTCCTGGGCGACGATGTCCGCGAACTGCGAGGCCGGGACGAGGTGGGCGCGGGCGTACACCCGCCCTTCGCCCCCCGGGTCGTAGAAGGCCCGTCCGCCACCCCAGACCGGCGATCGCGTGGCGAAGTAGAGGGCCCCTCGGAGCTCCACGGGCACGGACCGGCTGGGCGGGCGCCGGTCCCGGCATCCCGGATACACCCTGTCGGCCCCGGGCGGCCGACCCCCCTCGATGTAGCAGGCGAGCCGGCCCAGATGCGTGTTGGAGCCGTACGACGTGTACCAGACCTGCTGCGGCGCGGGCTCCCCTGCGGCTGCGGTCAGCGGCTCGATCGGGTGTACGTCGACCACCTGGTGCCTCCCTTGCTGAGCTCGGCGATGCCGTGATCATCACCCGCGGGACAGGGGCGTAACCGCAAGGCCGTGGCGCGCCGACGGCCCCAGGGCGGCCCCCGGTCGTGGTCGCCCGGTGGTGGAGCTGCCCCAACCTGAGGTTCGGTCCCGGTGAGCAGAGTGGCTGCTGCGATCGGTCTCAGCTGCTATTGCCATTGGGCGCGTGAAGCTGTGACGGATATACCTGGGCCGACTCCGATCACGAGGCCGTGTGTGCCGGGGGGTGGTGGCGTGGCATACGTGCGGGCCAGGATGTCGAGGACGGATACGGATCCGGTGTTCCCGAGGGAACGCAAGCTCTGCCAGGGGATGTCTATGAGTGACGGGTCGCAGCCGAGCCCGTCGACAAGCGTGCTCAGGACCTTGGGTCCACCGGGATGCGCTACGAGGAAGCCCAGAGTGGGCGGTTCGCTGTCGGGCTCTGATTCCTTGAGCCAGCCGGTGAGTTCAGGCAGTACCTGGGCGACCGCGTCATAGAGGCGAGGCGAATTGAAGAGATGCATTCCGTCATCCCTGATTCGGGTCCCGACAATCGATGCCGTCCCAGGTGCGGTGTAGTCCCAAGTGGCTGTGATTCGCAAACCTGGCTGCGTGTCGTCGCTGCGGACTACGCAAGCTCCCGCCGCGTCACCCATGAGCGCCCGGAAGATCATGTTGTCCATGCCGGTGTCAGCCGGGTGAATGTAGGAGGAGAACAGATCTGCGGCAACCACCAGTATTCTGTGCTGTGCGCTGGTGCACAGGTCTGCAGCCCTGGCTAGAGCATAGGCGCCGCCGTTACATCCCATCTGCGTTACCGGCAGGCGCCGTGTGGTAGGCGGCAGATTGAGCCGGTTGACGAGCTCAAGGTCGAGACCGGGCATCACGTAGCCGGTGACGCTGGCGCACACCAAGGTGTCGATGTCAGCGGGGTCGAGTTGAGCCAGACGCAGTGCCTTGCGTGCGGCTTGCTCGGCGAGTTGGCAGGTGTCGGCGAAATGTCGGTCAAGCCGCTCGTCGACCGACTGGCCGGAGGAACTGAGTTCGAGAAGTGGGTGGGATAGGTGCCGGCTTGCCACAGTGGTGGCTTCCATCACGCGCAACGCGTCCTTGATCCGGGGGGCGTCTGCGTAGCGGCTGGCGAAGTGGTCGAGTAATTCATCCGTTTCTACCCGGTTTTCAGGCAGAGCTATGTGAGGGCAGGTCACAGTGGGCATGGCTATGTCTCACTCCCGATAGTGCGTCGGCTCCATCAATTCTTTCTCTTCGTACAGGTAGTGGCTTTTTCCGTTCAGCGTCGCCAGGGTCCAGGCGGCCATCTTCTGCGGACTCATGGTCTGCCAATCCGGAGTGTCCTCGACCTGTGCCTGCCCGAGCGCGCGCCCCAGGGACACCAATTGGTTACCAACTGCTCTGCGGTCCTCGTCATAAGCAGCGAGGGCCGCCGACAGGGATGGTGACGAGCGCAGGACCTGCTCCAGCAGAAGGGCATCCTGCAGCGCCTTAACGGCCCCACTGGCGGTATGGGGTCGCGTGATTGTGCTTGCGTCCCCAGCGAGCAGGAAGGGGGCACGGGCCACCCGTGGCAGGGACAGGTCGTGTACCGGTTGCACCGTGACAGCGTCCGCGCCTGTGGCCAGCACGGCATCGCGCCAGGGATCGGGGAAGGACTCCTCGATCAGCCCTTGCGCATGGCGCACCAGAGCCTCGGCCACCCGCCCGGGTGGGTACGACATCGTCGCGTCGAATGCCATATCGGTGGGTGGCACCGCATACAAGGCCCAATTCAGCCGCAGCGTCTCCTGCGCGTCGCCCTGCGAGCCCGGGATCAGGTAGAGAACCGCATGACCACCGGGGAAGACAATGGTGTAGTACTTGCCAGAGAGCTCGTTGCGGATCCGGGCGCCGTCCGGTACCTGCCTCAGGGGCAGGCTCGCTCGCCACAGGGCGTAGCCGGCAAAAGATGGGCGTACACGGGGGAATACTGTTCCGCGCACCAAAGAACCATAGCCGTCGGCACCCACCACCATGTCGCATGTCAGGTCCTGGCCCCGGTCTGTGTGGACCTCGGCTTTCGACGCACTTGAAGGCCGTTCCGGAATGGCCGCGTGGACCTCGGCAACCCGATCTGCTCGCCGATAATCGCCGTCCGAAACTCTGCGACGCAGGCTCTGCCATAACAGGGCCCAGTTGCAGGCCGCGATCGGACTCGGCTGGCGCCACAGCTCCCGGCCCTCACGCCGACCCGGCCGACGTACTACCCATACCCGCTCGGAGGCAGTACATACGGGCATGGCGGCATCGACATAGCCGGCGGAGACCAGCTTCTCCCGTAGGGCTGGAGGAATGACAATCCCCAGACCGCGCTCCGCAAGATCAGCGCGGCTGCGCTCGAAAACGGTAACGGTGTGGCCGGCTCGCTGGACGGCGACAGCCGCAGCGCAACCCGCAATACTCCCGCCCACGACCACGGTGCGCGAGACCGCGCCGGGGCTCACTGGCCACCGCGCTCAGTTGCCATCGACGCGAAGCCCTGGGCCAGTTCATCTCCCGCCTCGTCGACCTCCAGGTCGAGGGCGTTGATGTAGAGCGTGAACATCCGGATGGCACCGAGAACGAAGAGGATCTCAGCGATCTGGCGGGCGGTGAAATGTACCTGCAATTGCTGCATCGGCTCACCGTCCCAACCGGCCTGACGCAGATAGCGTCGTCCAGCGGACAGCAAGGCGCGCTCCGCCTGATCGGTACAGCGCTCATCAGGATCGGCAATCAACAGAAGATCGGCCTCAGTCACACCGACCGCGGCGGCCTGGGGTAAGTGCTCAAGCCATTCGTAGCGACAGTGCGTCTCGTGCGAGACCAGAAGGACCAGCATCTCCCGGTGCTTGGGGCGCAGTTCGAGCACAGTCATCATTCTTGTCACCAGGTCCAGCAACGGAGCAGTCAATGTCGGCGCGAGCGCGATGGCCCTCACACTGTTGATTGGCACCGGAAAATCTTTTATCGCAGCGACTGTCTCTTCAGGGAGGTCATCCCACACCGGATAGGGCAGTCGGGGCATGGCTGAGTTCCTATCACCGCCTGCCGAGCCCGCTTTCCGGGCCCGGCCCAGGCATTCAAGGTAAGCACAGCCCCACAAAAGGTGGCACGTACCCAAGCACCGAATACGTGAACGCGTTGAAAGCTTGCGTGCGGGCTATAGCGAAGGTGCCTGATTTCGTCCCGTGTCCGCAACCCGGATCAGCAGCCATGCCCCCTGCCTGCCTCCCCGGGCAAGCTGCCCCTGTACGCGCGTGCACGACCTCCTCCGCGGACACCATCGCCCTGTCGCTCCCCAAGGGCTGTCCCAGGCATCCAAAACGACTTCGGGCCGACGGTGTCGCACCGTCGGCCCC
>NZ_JBHWZS010000349.1:0-8631 GCF_042728155.1 Streptomyces sp. NPDC060209 | reverse complement strand
GATTCGATGTCGATGGCGTGCAGGGAACTCCTGCTGGGTTCGGAGACGTACGCGGTGTGATCGCGGACGAAGAGGGTGGGCCGGGGCTGTTGCCAGTCCAGCGGTTCCTCCCACTTGCCCACCGCGGGGATCTTCTTCTCCACCTTGCCGGTATCCGGATCGATGACGTGGATGGCACCGTCGGTGCCGAGGACGAGTGCTTCGCCGTGCGGTCCCCGGGCGAGCGAGCGGAACGAGTAGCTGGTGCTCAGCTCGACGAGGCGGAGCTTCGCCGTCTCGGTATCGATCAAGGAGACCCGGGTCGGCCGCTCCAGTTCCGCTTCGGGGTCGGTCTTGTAGTCGCCGAGGAGGACCGGGGACTGCTCGCTGCCGGCCTGATTGCCGATCCGCCCGTAGTCGTCAGGGGCGTCGACCTTGGTGAACCTTCCGTCCTTGTAGATCAGGACGCCGTCCTCGCAGCCGACGGCGACGGCCTCGCCCCGGGCCGCGGCTTCGCCGTGGACGCCGGGACAATTCTCGTTGCGTGCGGTCTCCTTGTTCTTCTCGTCCAGGACAAGGGCGCCGGTGCGCTTCTCCTCGGTGCCGAGGGTGCTGAGGAGTTGGCCGTTGCTCAGTTCGATGGCGACGCCGTGGTGGGCCTCGGCCGAGGTGTAGGTGCGGCCTTCCGGCTTCTCTCCTGAGCTCAACTCGGCGGGATCGAAGACGTCGACCTTCCCGGTGCCGTCGGTGAAGAGGACGGTCTTCCCGGCGTGGCGGACGACATGGCCGGGCTTGGCGCCTGCGTACTCGATGTCGGTGAGCGCCTGTCCGGTGGCGTTCAGCACGCGGAAGCCGCTATCGGTGGAGACGACGACGTGGTCGTCGTCTCCGGCGGGATTGACGCGGTTGAAGCCGGGCAGCTCGATGGTCCTGGTGAGCTCGAGGTTTTCGCCGTCGAGGATGTACAGGCCACCGTCATAAGTGGCGACGAGCGGGTCCTTGACCACGTCGGCGGGTGTGGCGTTCGACGTGTCCTTCGACTTCGTGTCGGACGAGGAGGCGCCCTCCCCTCCGCAGGCTGCCAGGACCGTGGACACCGCCAGGGCGAGTGCCGTTCCCGTGAGAGATCTGTTGCGTATCGACTTGTTCATCGGTCTTGTTCCTTTGCTGGCCGCGAGGTGGCGGCGGACGATGCGGGACGGGCCGGGCCGGCCGGTCTCCGCGTGGGCAGAACTGGATTCAGCCGCCGGTCAGGCCGTCGGTCATGGCGGTGGTGTTGGCACGCATCATCTGCAGGTAGGTGCCGGCGCCCTCGTTCTTCTCGGTCAGCGACTCCGAGTACAGCGCGACCACGCGCACGTGACCGCCCAGTTCCGTGCGCAGCACCTCCGCCAGCTTCTTGGGCTGGGAGGAGTCGGCGAACACGGTCCGTACCCCTGCCTCCTCCATGGCCCGGGTGAGCGTGCGCAGATCGGAGGAGCTGGGTGAGGCGAGTGTCGTGCCGCTGGGGATGACCGCCCCGACCACATGGAGGCCGAAGCGGTCGGCGAGGTAACCGAAGACGTGGTGGTTGGTCACCAGGGCGCGGTTGTCCTCGGGGATCCGGTCGAAAGACCTCTCCATCCAGGTGGTGAGGTCGGCCAGCTGTTTGTCGTAGCGGGCGGCGTTCGCGCGTACGGCGCCGTCGTCCACGCCGTCGACATGTTCGACGACCTGGTCGGCGATCAGACCGGATGCCTTGCGTACCCGGTCCGGGTCGGTCCAGAAGTGCGGGTCGAGTTGCCCGGCCTCCTCTCCCGGTCCGCCGTCGTCGCCCGCACGGAAGGTGAGCGGGTCGACGGCCTTGCCCGCCTCGAAGGTGGCCACCCCGGAATCGCGGGCGGCGTCCACGTGCCGCAGCACGTTCTCCTCCAGGCCCAGACCGTTGAAGACCACGAGGTCGGCGCGCTCCAGCTCAGCGGCCTGCACGGCCGACAGGCCGAAGGAGTGCGGGTCCGCGTCGGGCTTCATCAGGACGGTGACGTCGGCCTCGTCGCCGACGATCTCGCGCGTGATGTCGCCGAGGATGTTGGTGGTCACCACGATGCGGGGCTGATCGCCACCGGTGGTGCAGGCGTTTCCTGCCGCGGCCGTGGTCAGGGCGAGCAGGCCCATGAGCAGGCTGCGCAGCCGTGCGACCCGTACCCTTGCGCGCTGCGTCGCCCCAGCCTTTCCCGTGGACCTCATCGTCCGGTCTCCGCCATCAGGTGCGGCTCGATGTCCACGTCGAAGGAGCGCGCGACGCGCAGGTCGTCGTTGTAGTCGATCTCGTACACCCGTTTGCCCTCGGGGTCGTTGACATAGGCGCGGCTCCGGTCGACCTCGATCACGGGTGCGTTCTTGTCGGCGCCGGTCCGCTGAGGGCCCGTCAGCAGACGTTCGGTACGGGAGATCTGCTTGCCGGTGGCGATGTCGTAGCCGTGCAGCGCCCCGTCGGTCTCCAGGACCAGCAGCGGAGAACCCTCCCCGGCGGTGCCGGCCGCGACGACGGGCCCGGTCTCCACCCGCTTCCAGGCGCGGTCCGTGACGTCCAGGACCCACACGGCCTCGTTCCCGGCCGGTGCGGTGAGGGTGTCGCTGCCGGGCCGGTGCCGGAACACGGCGGCACGCTCGGCTGCGGGGGCGTCGTCGCCGTACGGGATCCTGTCGGCGGTGAAGGCGCCGTCCATCTCGCGCACGAGCAGGGCGCCGTCGGCGCATCCGAGGACCACTCCGCGACGGGTGACGGCGTCGCCTCGCGGATCCTCGCACTCGACGTCCGGGGACGCGACGGGCCGGCCCTCGCGGTCGTACACCGAGACCTTCGCCGTTCCGCTCCGGTTCGTGAGGGCAAGCAGGTGTTCCGCGTACGGTACGACGGCACCGGTGTGCGTCCCGGGAAGCGAAGGGAGCGAAGGGAGCGAACTGATGCTGCCCTTCTCCAGCTTCGTGCGGTCGTAGAGTTCGGTTCGGCCGTCCTTGTCCGTGACCGCGGTCACGGTCGCGTCGCTGCGGACCTGCGCGCCCGGGCCCGCGGGGAGGCGGCCGACGTCACGTATCGCCGCGCGGTAGTAGTGCACATGGTCGCCGTGGTCCACCGTCCACGCACCGCTGTCGAGCACGTGCGCGCCCTGGGGGGTGTGGAGGTAGCCGAAGCGGCCGTCCGTGTTCAGCTGTGCGGTGTCCGCCACCTGAGCCGTCCGGTGCACCTTGCCGGTCATGAGGTCGAGCACCCGGCTGTCACCACTGCCGGGGTCGTTGAGCAGCAGGCGGGACTGCTGCTCGGCGGCTTCTTCGGCTCCTTCGACGTAGCCGTGCGGAGTGTCGGCGGAGGAACTCGCCTCCGGTGCGGACTCGTCGGCGGTCTGCCCCGCGCAACTCGTGGCGAGCAGCGCGGTGAGCACCAGTGCGGCCGAGGCCCACGGAGTGACGTTTCTTCGGACGGTCAGGACGATCGCCACAGGTTTCCTTCAGTTGGCTGTCGGGACGGCAGGGGCGGCAGGGCGCGCGCGGCGGTGGCGCAGGCCGGATGCCAGGTGGGAGAGGAAGAACAGGCTCACAGCGAGGGCCGCGACGGTGGCGCCGGCGGCGGTGCTCAGATGCCAGGACAGCAGCAGCCCGCCGAAGGTGGCGGTGATGCCGATGAGTGCGGCGAGCACCATGACCCCGCGGACGCTGCGCGCCCAGGGCAGCGCAGCCGCCGGAGGGGCGATGAGCAGGCCGAGGACGAGCAGCGTCCCCACGATGTGGAACGAGGCGACGATCGCGAGGCCCAGCAGGGCAAGCAGTACGGCGTGCGCGAGACGCGGGCGCAGCCCGAGCGTCCGGGCCTTTCGCGGGTCGAACGTCAGGGCGAGGAAGGCCCGGTGGCCGAGGGCCGAGACGCCCAGCGCCACCAGCAGCGCCGCTCCCAGCAGGAACAGGTCCTGCTCACGGACGGCGAGGACGTCACCGAACAGGAAGCCGGTCAGGTCCACGGCGAAGGACTGCGAGCGCGACACGATGATGACGCCGAGCGAGAGCATGCCCACGAACAACAGGCCGATCCCGGTGTCCTGGGAGAGCCTCGGAGTGCGCCCCAGCACGGTCACGCCCGCTGTCATCACCACCGCGCTCGCCACCGCTCCGACGAGCAGGTTCCCGCCGAACAGTGCGGCCAACGCGACTCCCGGCAGGAGCCCGTGGGACATGGCGTCCCCGAGGAAGGCCATTCCCCTGAGCACCACCCAGGTTCCGGCCAGCGCGCAGATGGCGGACACCAGGATTCCGCCCCACAGGGCTCGCTGCACAAAGGTCACTTCGAACGGTGCCGTCAACCACTCCATGCGGCGACACTACAATGAAAATCATGTTCAACAAACCCCGCTCCTCGCCCGCCGAATCTCGGGACCGGACGACACGCATCCACCTCACCGAGCTGTGCGCCGGCTATCCAGGCCGTCCAGTCCTCCATGAACTCAGCGCATCCATACCGGCGTTGGCCACAACGGCACTCGTCGGTCCGAACGGCAGCGGGAAGTCGACGCTGCTCGGGGTGCTCGCGGGCGTGATCGACCCGACATCGGGAGACCTCCGCCACGAAAGCGATCAGCCTCCCGCTTTCGTCCCCCAGCGCGGCGCTGTCGGCGACGCCCTGCCGCTGACCGTCCGGCAGACCGTGGAGATGGGGCGCTGGGGCGACCGCGGCCCCTGGCGCCGGCTGACCCGGCGTGACCACGCAAAGGTGGACACCGCACTCGACCGGCTGGGCATCGGCAACCTCGCCACGCGTCAGCTCGGCGAGCTGTCGGGCGGGCAGCGGCAGCGCGCCTTGATCGCACAGGGGTTGGCGCAGGCGTCGGACCTGCTGCTCCTGGACGAGCCGACCACAGGGCTCGACCCGGAAGCCAGGGACCGGATCACGGCGGTCCTGGCGGAGCTGGTCACCGACGGCGTGACGGTCGTCCACGCCACGCACGACCTGGGGGCCGCACGCTCGGCGGACACATGTCTCCTGCTGCGCGACGGTCGCCTGGCGGCACGGGGCCGTCCCGAGGACGTCCTCACCACATCCGCGCTCGCCAAAGCCTGGCAGCCGACCTGACGCGCGGAAGTATCGCCCCCGGGCCGGCGCCGGCGTGCGATGCCGTGGCCTGCGGGCAGGCCCACGTTCCGGTCGAGCACTGGTCCGGACCGAGAAAGGAACCTCCGAGCAGGCCTGAAGCCGGTTGCAAGGTACAACTCGCACAGTCGACCCGCCGCTCGGACGCCCCAACCGGTCCGACGAGGGCCGCTCCGGTCACGATCCCGGGTCCGGGGCGCCCGACAGCGACCGAAGGAAACCGACTCGGGGCCTTACCGACGGGCCACCCCGGCATGACTCAGCCCCGTCGCACGCGGGTTTCGCGCCGGCTCGTCGGACCCGGAATCGGCCGAAGCGGGCGACTGCGGGGACGATCGAGTGAATCGCGGCGACACAGCGCAGTAACGGGCGAAATCTGGCTAAAAAGGATCCAGTCAGTGAACGCACATTCGCTCAAATGGAGGGCGATCCGTACTGGAAGGCTGACAGTGGGAACGCTGAACAAGCTGGAACAGCGCTTCGAATCCTGGGTCAACGGCGCCTTCGCCAAAGCTTTCAAGTCTGCGGTGCAGCCCTTGGAGTTCGTCGGCGCGCTCCGGCGCGAGTGTGACGTCAATGCCAGAATCTGGAGCCACGACCGCACTGTCGTACCCAACGGCTTTGTCATCGAGCTGAACACCGACGATCACGCATTGCACAGCACGTGCCTGGTGATGCTCGGCGAGGAGCTGGTCGAGAAGGTACGCGAGTACGCCGAGTCGCAGCACTACACCTTCGTAGGCCCTCTGAAGGTCCAGTTGCAGTGCGCGGATGATTTGGCGACCGGCCGCTACCGGGTGCGGAGCCGGATCGAGATCCCGCCGGACGTCCAGCAGGCCATGGAAGCCGCCGAACGCCGCGCGCTGTCGGCGCGCGAGTGGGGCGGCCACGGGCAGACCATGGCCTGGAGGCAGCCGCCGCGGCCCCCGAGCAGGGAGAAGCAGGTACTGACCGTAGAACAGTTTATAGAGCATGAATTGTCGATCGACCAAAACGGCATGCTGGTTCGAAGAAATGTCCGCGCGGTGGCCAATTCGTCGCAGCTTCGAAGCATGAAGGCTCTCGGGACAAAGGGTGCTGACGCTCCCGAGCTCCTTCCGTCCAGCCAAGGAACCCCGGCCCGCTTGCACGGCTTCCGGCCCCCTGATGTTCCTGCGGCAGGTGCCGACCGGCCGAAGGATATTGGTGCTGAGGTCCAGAAATGCCTTCCTGCCGGCCGACCGGAGCTGTCTGTGTCTGATGTCGAGGACCGCCCCCGTGAAGAAGCGCCTCGCCAACCAGAACAACACGGTAAATCGATGGCCGAAACATCCCGCCGCCGACGCGCCGAGGCGGTCCCCAAGAGCTCTTCCAGATCATCGAAAGGACTGAACAGTATGACAAATGACCGTGACATCAGCACCGGCAGCCCCGCCCCTGAGGGGGAGGAAGACAGAGCGGACGCATTCGGAGGCCACAGGCCGGCGGATCGGTATGCCACCGGCGAGCCCCAGGTCGCCGCTTCGAGGGAATCCCGGCCGTTGGTCCGGTCGACCGACGCGCTTGCGCCCGGCGAATTCGGACTGCAGCCTTCCACCAACGGGTCCGCAGCCGCTCATCCGGGTGCGGCTCCCTTGTCACGCCCGTACACCGGGGCTACGCAGCCGTCACGGTTCGCCGATGGTCCACCGATCCACCACCGGGCGGCACCGACCTACGCCCCCGCGGCACTCGGGCTCCCGGGGCATGGCAGCGCGTTGGGGCACAGCTCATCGGTCGAGCTCTCGGCCGACCGCCTCCTGCGCAACAGGACCGGCATGCGAAACAGTCTGAAGAAGCTGCGCATCGGCGGAAAGAGCGCCGAACGAGTACGGCAGCAGAAGCTGGCGGTACTCCACACCCCGGTGATGGACTGCTACAAGATCGCCGTCATCAGCCTGAAGGGCGGAGTCGGCAAGACCACCACGACCACCGCCCTGGGCGCGACGCTCGCCACCGAGCGACAGGACCGGGTAGTGGCGATCGACGCCAACCCCGACGCCGGCACGCTCAGCCGCCGGGTGCGCCGGGAGACGAATGCGACCATCCGTGACCTGGTCGCCGATCTCCCGAACCTGCCCAACTACATGGCGGTGCGGCGCTACACGTCCCAGTCCCCGAGCGGCCTGGAGGTTCTCGCCAACGACGTGGACCCCTCCCTCTCCACGGCGTTCAACGACGAAGACTACCGTCAGGTCGTCGGCTGCCTCGGGCAGCACTACCCGATCATCCTCACGGACTCCGGCACCGGCCTGCTCCACAGCGCCATGGGCGGCGTCCTGGCCCTTGCCGATCAACTGATCGTCGTCGCCACGTCCAGCGTGGACGGCGCTGCCAGTGCGAGCACCACCCTGGACTGGCTCAACGCCCATGGATACGCGGACCTGGTCCAGCGGAGCATCACCGTGGTGTCCGAACCGCGCAAGACCAGCAAGATCGTCAAACTGAACGACGTGGTGGCCCACTTCCGTGCTCGTTGCCGGGGTGTGGTGGTGGTCCCCTTCGACGAACACCTCTCGGCGGGAGCGGAGATCGACCTGGACAAGATGAAGGCGCAGACTCGCGAGGCGTACTTCAACCTGGCGACGCTCGTGGCCGCAGACTTCCACCGCACCCAGTCCGAGCCCGCGGGCTGGCCCGCACTCCCGCACTCCGGTTACAGCTCGGCCAGCGTCTTCTCGGCTCCGGTCTGGGGCTGACCGCTTGCGTTCCCCGCTATGAATGCGCGGCTCGGCGTGGTGCCCTCGGCGACACCGCCTGGCCACGGTCACCCCACCCGCCGCCGCGAAAGTCGGGTTGGTTCGAGCATGTCGTCGCCGGCCTGCGGCCCTGCAGGTCGGCACCACGACCGCCGCCGCGGTCCGCCGGAGGCGCGCAAGTCGCGTCCTCGCGGTGGTAGGCGCCGTGGCGTCGGCGGATCCACCTCACAAACGGTCCCATGGTTCCATTAGGGGCATCGACCTGTTACGGTTCCCTCACTTAACGGAACCTGACTCCCATTAGGAGTGGTCGTGGGTACCCCCTACGTGCGCCGCATCGCCGCACCTCTCTTCGCCGGATCCCTCGCCTTCGGCATCCTGGCGGCTCCGGTCGAGGCAACACCTGCCGCCTGGGCGGCGTCCTGGGGCGCCTCTCCCCAGCTGCCCAGCACCGGCTTCACACCCAACTGGTCGCAGGAAGGCTTCTCCCACCAGTCCGTACGCCAAGTCGTCCGCGTCACCAAGGGCGGCAGCCTGGCCAGAATCCGGCTTTCCAACGCGTACGGCACCTCGCCACTGCAGATCACCGGTGCGACGATCGCCCGCACCGCAGAGGGGGCAGCGGTCGAGAAGGGGTCGGTCCGCCACCTCACCTTCAACGGCGGACGGTCGACCCGGATACCGGCTCACGGCGAGCTTCGCAGTGACCCGTCCGTGCTGAACCTGAAGAGGCTGGAGTCGGTCACGGTCACGCTCTACTTCGCGGGGACCACGGGCCCGGCCACCTTTCACTCGCAGGGCTGGGCCGACACCTTC
>NZ_JBHWZS010000348.1:0-8665 GCF_042728155.1 Streptomyces sp. NPDC060209 | reverse complement strand
CGGTGGACCCGGCCGGGGCGCTTCTGGTGGTCGTGCGGGGCGCTTCCGGTCTTCGACCGGGCACTTCGGTGGTCGCGGTCAGGCCTCGACCGAGACCTTGCCGGCCGCGGCGGGTCCGGTCCTGTCGCCGTCCGCGGCGGGACGTACGAGGCCGGGGATGAGCGCGGCGACCGCGGCGGCGACGAGGGCGACTCCACAGCCGATCATCAGGCCGACGCGGAAACCGTCCTCGGAGGCGAGCGAGAAGCCGCCGAGGTTCATGGTCATCTGTGCCAGCACCACACCGATGACCGCCGATCCGATGGTGGTGCCCAGCGAACGCATCAGGGTGTTGAAGCCGTTGGCGGCGGCGGTCTCCGAGACCGGGACCGAACTCATGATCAGGGCGGGCATCGCGCCGTAGGCGAGGCCGACGCCACTGTTGATGACGATACCGACGATCATCAGGCCCCAGGCGGAGCCCATGAGGAACAGGGAGATGCCGTAGCCCAGGGAGATCACGAGGGCGCCGAGGACAAGAGCGATCTTGGGGCCGCGCGCGTTGATCAGCTTCCCGCCGAGGGGGGAGACGATCATCATCATCACACCACCGGGAGCCATCCAGAGGCCCGCGGCCAGCATCGACTGCCCGAGGCCGTACCCCGTGGCCTCGGGGAACTGCAGCAGCTGCGGTGCGATCAGCATGAAGGAGTACATGCCGACGCCGACCAGGATCGACGAGACGTTGGTCAGCAGCACTCGCGGGCGGGCGGTGGTGCGCAGGTCGACCAGCGGGTCACGGGTACGCAGCTCGTAGAACCCCCAGGTACCGAGGGCCACGACCGCCACGGCGAACAGGCCGAGCGTGGTGCCCGAACCCCAGCCCCAGTCCGCACCCTTGGAGATCGCCAGCAGGAGGGACACCAGGCCGATGGCGAGCCCGATCGCTCCGGGCGCGTCGAAGCGCTGCCCCTTGGCGCCGGCCGGGACGTCCGGAACGAAGGCGTAGATGAGCACGGCGATCATCACCGCGAGGACCGCGGAACCCCAGAACAGCACGCGCCAGCTGGTGTACTCGGCGACGGCTGCGGAGATCGGGAGGCCGAGGGCGCCCCCGATGCCCATGGAGGCACTGACGAGGGCGATCGAGCCGCTGAGCTTCTCGGCGGGCACCACGTCACGCAGCAGCGCGATACCCAGCGGCACCATGCCCATGCCCATGCCCTGGAGGCCGCGCCCGACGATCATCGGGACCACGGAGGAGGCCAGCGCACACACGACCGAACCGACGACCAGGGGGACCGCGCAGGCCAGCAGCATGCGCCGCTTGCCCAGGAGGTCACCGAGCCGGCCGGTGACCGGCACGCACACACCGGCGACCAGGAGGGTGACGGTGACCACCCAGGCCGCGTTGGACGACGAGGTGTCCAGAATCCGCGGCAGCTCCGCGATGAGCGGGGTCACCAGCGTCTGCATCACCGCGGCGACGGTGCCGGCGAGTGCCAGCGTCGTGATCACGCCGCCGGCGCGGGTTGTGGACTGGGGGGCATCCATATCGCGGATCCTCGGCTATCTGTTCGGTGGAAGACTTTGGCATCGTACACGTCTATTGCATCATGCACACTATGTGGTCTATGCACTTCCTCGTAAACATACGATGAAGTCGGCACGCACGACGGCACGACGACACACCGGCCCCGCCCGGCAGGAAGCAGGAGGTGCCCGCGCATGAACAGGGCAACGCAAGAGGTCGAGTACGAGCAGATGCTGCTCAGCCGTCACGGCCTGCTGACCCACAGAAAGGGACGCCGCAAGGACGGCCTCCTGGAGCGCAGCGCGTACGTCCTGCTCAGCCGCATCCGCGTCCAGGGACCGATGTCCGTCGGCGAGCTCAGCGAGGCCTTCGACCTCGACGTCTCCACCCTCAACCGGCAGACCGCCGCGGTCATGCGCGCCGGCTTCGTCGAGCGCATCCCCGACCCGGACGGGGGGATGGCCCGCAAGTTCCGCATCACCGAGGAGGGCGCAAGGACCCTCGACGCGGAACGCGAGGGCATGGTCAGTTCCCTGGAACGCGTCATGGCCGACTGGCCCGACGAGGACATCTCCGCCTTCGCCGGCTACCTGCGGCGCTTCAACTCCGACATCGAACGCATCGGCGGCCGCCCCTGGCCACGCCCCTGAGCCACGCACCCCAGGACAAGGGACGCCCCGGCAGGGGCGCCCCTTGTGCCTCCGGCAAGGCCCGGCGCCCCGATCGACCGCTCGCGGTCAGGCCCGGCGGGCGTAGGACGCGAGGCGGTCGGCGAGCGCGGCGACCAGGTCGCGCAGTTCGTCGGGGCGCTCGATCACGAACGGCCGGTCGATCGACGCCAGCACCGGAGGCAGCCAGTCGAGCCGCTCCGCCCGTATTTCGGCTCGCCACCATCGCTCGGGCGTCCGGTCATCGCCTGCCGCGGGCTCGTGCTCCTCCAGGCTCGCGACGGCGGCGGGAAGGTGGGCGCGGATCTGCTCCACCGTCCCGTGGATCCGCACGGTCACCTCATGGCGGTACCGGGCCGTGGCGAACCCCGACAGCACACGCTGCTCCGGATCGGTGTCCATGGGCGCCTCGAACGATCCGGGAAGGGCCCGTGCGTCCGTGATGCGGTCGAGCCGGAAGGTCCGGTCCTCGCCGATCCGGGCGTCCCTGCCGGTGACGTACCACCGGCCCGAATGAGCGACGATCCCGTACGCGTGCAGCGTCCGTTCACTGCGCCGGCCGTCGCCGCCGGTGTACCTCATGGAGACCGGCCGGCTGTGGCGTACCGCGTCGGCGATGGTGAGCAGGACTCCGGCGTCCGGGGCGGCGAACTCACCGGGCCGATCCGTGAAGGCCAGAGATTCCAGGAGCGTGTCGAGCCGGCCGGCGATGTGCCTGGGCAGCACCCGCCGGATCTTGGCCGACGCGGTCTCGCTCGCCGTGTGCCCCGCCGTCATCAACCCTGCCCGGCGGCCGGCGACCAGGCCGAGCAGCACGGCCAGCGCCTCCTCGTCGCTGAGCATGAGAGGCGGCAAGCGGTACCCGGGACCGAGTCGGTACCCGCCGTAACGCCCGCGCACCGACTCCACCGGCACGTCGAGGTCGATCAGCTGGTCCACGTACCGCCGCACGGTGCGCCCGTCGACGCCGAGCCGGTCGGCGAGTTCGGCCACCGTCCGGGTGCCGCCCGACTGCAGCAGCTCCAGGAGTGTCAGTACGCGGCCGGCGGGTCGAGGCATGTTCAGAACCTAACGGGGATACAGGACGGATTCTGTCCACTATTACCCCTAGCCTGCGACGTGCACGACCCCAGCACAGCCGAGGAGATCCCCATGAACTTCGTCTCGATCCGCATCATCACCGGCGACGTCGCACGCCTCGTCACGTTCTACGAGCGGGTCACAGGGGTGCGGGCGGTGTGGGCCAACGAGGACTTCGCCGAACTCAGGACCCCCGGCGCCACCCTCGCGATCGCGAGCACCCGCACCGTCCCGCTGTTCGCCCCGGGCTCCGCCCGCCCGGCGGACAACCACAGCGTGATCACCGAGTTCCTCGTCGACGACGTGGACCGCGTGCACCGGAACCTGACCGGCCTCGTCAGCGACTTCGTCACCGAGCCCACCACGATGCCCTGGGGCAACCGGTCCCTGCTGTTCCGTGACCCGGACGGCAACCTCGTCAACTTCTTCACTCCCGTCACGCCTGCGGCCGTCGAGAAGTTCGGCCGATGAGACCGGGAGGATTCCGGAACGCCGGTGGTCTTCGTCCGAGGCTCACGCACGAAGGCTCGCGGACGGATCGTCAGATCGCCGCGGACAGCGAGGCGACTCCCGGTCCGTCGAGGTCGTCCAGCGCCACCCGTCGGCGAGAGACGGCCAGGAGCAGTGAGAGCGCGGGTCCTCCCACCTCCGGACCTTCGCCGATCGACACGTCGGCGTCGGTGGCCGTCAGCCGGATACGGGACACGAGCTCCTTCGCCCCGCCGAAGGAGGCCGGAGTCCGGACCTGGAGACGAAGTGATCTGACGACGGCCTCCCCCGGGTAGGAGCGGGCGAGCCCCAACGGCCGACGAATGTCCTCGCCGTGCACGATCTCCTCGACGAGCCGGCTGTCGAGGGGCGCCGGCGGGGTCGACCTGCGGGTCGCGACCCTGCGGAGCCGCTCCAGAGTCTCCTGCGGTGAGGCACCACGTTCGCACTCGACACCCCGGGCGTTCTGGCGGTCGAAGTCGAACCGCGCCCGGACGAGGCCGGCCAGGAAACCCAGGCGCGTCGTCCGAGCCGTGTCAGCCAGGTGGGCGACCACGTCGTGCACGGTCCACTCCGCACAGAGCGACGGCTCCTCCCACTGCTGGGCGTCGAGGTTCTCGAGGTCACCGATGAGCGCCGCGCGCTCCGCATGGACCATCGACCAGACATCTCCCACGGCTTCCTCCAACGCCCGACCACAGCATCTGTCAGTGGAGACTCGCAGCGCCCAGGGAACTCATCGGTCCTGCTCGCAGCAGCCCGCGCGTCCGTGAACGAACTCGGAAAAGCAGTGACCCCAAGCCAGAAAAACACTCTGACCTGGGGTTCGGTCGGTAGGCCGTGTGGGACTCGAACCCACAACCAACGGATTAAAAGTCTGCGGCCCGCTCATGAGGTCCCGTGGGGTGCCGTTGGCCGAAGTCCGTCCCGTGCGGTTCTGTGCTGGTCAGCGGGATTCTATATCCGTTTCTGACGAGCCGTCATGCGGTCTCGTGTGGTCTCGCTGGGTGCAGTTGGGTGGCGTTCGGGCCAGCACGGGGCCAGCAGAAAGGCCCCGCCACCTGCGGTGACGGAGCCTCTCTTGTTCCACGTCCAGGGTACTACTCCGGTGCCTCTTGTGGCTGCTGGGCGGCCGCCTTCCTGGCCCGAGGCACCACGGCGGCCGCGCGCTCCGCCAGATCGTCCTCGTAGTCCTCGAAGAGCTCCATGTACGTGTCCGAGGTGAGGACGATGGTGGAGTGGCGCAGCTTCACCTTCGCGTCGTGCAGGTCGCCGCCGCCGGCCTTTACCAGGGCGGCCGCTCCGTGCCGCAGGTCGCGCAGGTTAATGGGCGGTAGGTCAGTGCCTGCCAGGATCTCCCGGAACGCGGCGCTGAACGTTTCCGGGTGCACCCACGAGCCGTCGTCTTGGGTGAAGATTTTCCCTGTGTCTGCCCAGTTCTTCCCAGCCTTGAGCCGCTCGGCCCGGAGCTCTTCCTGCCGGGCCCTGTGCTCGCGCAGGACCTCGACCGTCCCGCCGTCGATCTTCACGGTGCCCGCTGACCCAGACGTCTTAGGATCGGTCTCCACCGGTGTCCAGCCGTCGACAACCAGCTCCTTCGCGACCGTCACCGTCCGCCGCTCCAGGCTGATGTTCTCCCAGTCCTGTCCGGCACCCTCCCCGCGGCGGAACCCGTGGTGCGCGACAAGGTGGAAGAACGCGTAGAGAGAGTGCCCCTCGGCCGCGTCCAGGAACGCGCCGAGCTGCTCGGGGGTCCACACCATGACAGGGCTGGGCTTCCTCCCTGTCTCCCGCCACCGGGCCACCCTCTCGTCCGTCCAGAGCAGCCCCTTCGGCCGGGCCGCGGCCGCCAGCTCGACGTGCTGCGCGGCATTGAACGTCGTCACCTGCTTCTTGCTGGCGTAGTTCAGGGCGGCCCGCAGCGTGCGGCGGATGCTCTGCACCGTGGCGGGGCCGGTCACCTTCCGGAAGGGCGGCATGGCGGCAAGCTTCGCGCGCTCCTCCGCCAGCCGCTGCCGCTCAGCGGCCGGCGGACGCCCGCCCCGCGCCCACTTCGCACGCTGCGCCTGCTCCCGGCGCGCCGCGTTCTCCGCCCGGATCACGTCGTTGCGGTCCGTGATCGCGTCGAAGAACTGCTGCGCCTGGCCGACGCCGAACCGGTCAACCCTGTGGTGGCCGACCCCTGGGTCCAGGTGCACGCGGACGTGCGAGCGGTAGCCGTTCGTCGTCGTGGCGCGGGTCTTCTTCGATCCCAGCCACGCCTCGAACAGGGCGGACATCGTCATCTTCCCGTCGAGGTCCACGCCGACCCCCAGGCGCCGCGCGACCTCGGCAGCCTCGGGGATGTCCTTGCGGTCCCGCATGACGCCCTGCAGTAGGTCGCCGACACGTCGTGCAGCGTCCTCGTCGTCTCCGGGGAGGTCGAGGATGCTGCGCAACTTGTCGAGGTCCCCCTGCGCCTTCGTCACCTTCGCATAGCCGGTGCGACGGAATGGCCGGCGCCTGCCGTCGGCATCGAGCGGGAGCTCCTGGCGGACGAAGTAGGCCCCGTGGTTCTTCTTCGTCAGCTTTGGGCACGCTGTGCCGAGCAGGCGCCCATCGGGGCCGCGGCACTCGCAGCGTTTGCCGATGCTCCCTGCCCTGCGAGATGCGGCCACGGGTCACTCCTCCTCGCCAACCAACCCAAGCGCGGCCAGCGCGTCGTACATCTCGACGATCTCTTCGACGAGTTCAGGAGTTATTTTGCCCTCACGTACAACCATTACGACGCCGTTCGGCGTCGTAAGTGGAACCACTCGTCGGCCTGCGGGAAGGTCAGAACTCACGGCGTACCTCACCGGCGCCCGCTCTGTCGATGGCTTATTCATCGTCGCCCCACTCGCTCAAGTGTTCGATTCAAGAAGCACACCATTCCGCTTTGTGTGCACTCCGTCACATGCCGACATCATGTCACTACGAAGCGTTGGTGCCTACACCCTTTGGAGTGGCATCACCATAGGTAATGCTTGAGCCAAGGGTGCAGATCAGCCGCGATCCTGGCCCGGTGGCGCGAACGCGTCGATCAACCGCAGGAGTTGCTCGCGCTGATCTTGGGTGAGCTGGCCGGCGCGACGCACGAGCGCTGACGCCTCGCCGCCCTCTGCCCACACGCGTTCGATTCCGAAGAACTGCGCAGACGCCGCGTCCTGCAACTGCCCCAGCGGCAGCGCAGTGGCTGCCGCGAGGGCCCGGAGCTGGGGGGTCCGCGGGGGGATAACCGATTCGCCAGTCTCCAGACGGTGCACCCATCCGCTCTTCACCTGGACGCCAGTGCGCGGGTCCACGCTGCGCTCCTGGAACTGAGCGAGGGAAAGGCCGAGCTCTGCACGGCGAAGCCGGATCAGGTCGGCGAACTCCGTCGTCTCGGTCTCGGCCTCGTTTTCGATCATGACACTCATCCTGTCACTCCAAGTGCGTGGCTTGTTCAGGGTGATCTCTGCGTGCGCGGCCCCATCTCACCATGTCGCAGGGTCGGGCCATCACGCGACCTGAACGGATTGTTCAGGCAATGACACGGATGCGCTAGGGGCGCATTCAGGTCACGTCGGTGTGCGCCGCGCCTGGTTTTCAACTATCTGGACAGTTCGTTCAGATCATGCAATGCTCGCCGCGTTCAGAAAACTGAACGATCCACTCAGCGAGGTGAACATGAGCGAGGCACCCATGTGCCGCATCTACGACCGCGCCCTCCTGGCACGCCTGATGAAGCGGACCGGCACCGGCGCGAAGCTGACCACGCGCGGACTGGCCGAGCTCGTACAGGTGCCCAACGCGACCATCGGTGCGCTGCTCAACGGGGACCAGCGTTTCCTTCCCCGGGAGAAGGCGGAGCGGATCGCCGTCGCGATCGGCGTGGACCTGATGATCCTTTGGGTCCCTTGCGAGCGGGCCGGGCGCGTCTTCGTTGACGCCACCGCGCCCGAGGCGGTGGCGGTATGAGCGCCAAGACCACCGCAGCGCTGACCGAAGACGAGGTCCGGGCACTGCCCGCCATGGCGACGGCCCTGCAGGCGTTCGCCGCTCTCGGTATCGGCCGAGACCTCGGCTACCAGCTCATCCGGCAGGACGACTTTCCCCTGCCCGTCGTCCCCCTCGGCCGCGCTATCCGCGTCCGCAAGGTCGACCTCTTGGCCTTCCTCGGCCTGGAAAACAGCGATGCCGCCAGGGGTCCAGCCCTGACGGCATCGAGCGAACGCAACACAGATACAGCCGCGAAGCAGATCGGAAGCGCTCGATGAGAAGTCTACGAGAGACCACTGACACCACGCAGTCCGTTGGCGGTGGCGCATGACGTGCGACGAGCCGCTCTACCCCGCCGGAGAGAGCTACTCCTACCGGGACTGCCAGCTGGAGCTGGGCCACCACGGGGACCACGACTACTTCGGAGAGAAGTTCCCCCGACCCGTTCCGGCAGAGCCCGACCCCAACGTCGAGGAACTGCTCAAGCAGGCCGCCACCAGGCGGAACACGTGGGGCATGGACGAGCGACAGTGGCCGATCGTCGTCGAGGTCACGAGCGTCTACGTGATCAAAGCGACCGGAGCGACCGAGGACGAGGCCCTGGCGTACTGGCAGGACGAGTACCCCGACCTTGACGGCGAGCAGGCGATCGACGGCGGCTTCGAGGTCCGGCGAGCTGACCACTACCAGCGCGCCAGCCTCCTGGGTGCCCCCATCGGCCCGGTCATCGCTTGCCCCGACTGCGGCAAGCAGGCCATGCGCCGCGAGTGGTTCCACGACCCCTACCGGAAGTGCCACGGCCCGATCGAGTGGCGCGAGAACGTCCACGCCCGGACCCTGCAGTGGCGCTACAGCCGTGAGCACCGGGCCACCCCTGCCGCACAGGCGGTGTCGTGCTGATGACCAAGTCCGCGGC
>NZ_JBHWZS010000347.1:6437-8672 GCF_042728155.1 Streptomyces sp. NPDC060209 | reverse complement strand
GGCGTGATGTTCACGGCGCCGAGGTTGCCGCGGTTGGTCCACGAGGTGCCGTAGCTGCCACCGGACGCCAGGTTCATGGAGACCGAACCGCCACCGTCGGTCCAGAACGAGTAGTGGTAGCCGTTGTTGGCACCCGTCTGGTTCGTGGTGATGACCGTGTCGGCGCGAGCGGTGCCAGGCAGCATCGGTCCGGACGTTGCCAGCGCCAAGGCGCGGGTGGGGGTGTTGTCCATGTTCGTGCTTCCTCCTTGCGACGGCTTGCGGGGAGCCAGGCGCGCGTGGGGGCCCGGGAGACCGGATCGCGAGAACGAACCGGGACCGCCTGGGCTTGTGGCCTGGCGATGCCGACAGTGTTGAGCTGTACCCGTCAAGCCACTCCGGCGCAGGACCTTGACGAGGCCGTCGCTCGCCGGGACCGGGGCCTCCCCGAGTGCCGGACCGTCCTCCCCGGGAGGTCAACCACTCCTCAAGCCGGCTCTCCGGCAGACGGAACGCCGTCGGTCGCCCGCTCCTTCTCGACCTCGGCCACCCTGGCGAGAAGCTCCTCACGACCGATGGCATCGGTGCGTGTCGAGGGCACGGTGCAGGCGTAAGCGCCGGCCACCGCCCCGTACAAGGCGCAGCGTCGGGGGTGTTCGCCGTTCAGCCTGCCGAGGAGGAATCCGGAGGCGAAGGCGTCGCCGGCGCCGTTGGAATCCACCACAGGAGCCGGTGGGGTGACGGCCGGCGTATGCGTCAGATCATCGTCGTACAGCAGGTACGCGCCGTCGGCGCCCGCGGTCGCGACGACGATCCGGGCCCTCCCTCGTCCGGCGATGTCACGCATGGTGCGCTCGGGGTCGGTCAGAGCGGTGGTGGACAGGAACACGAGGTCCGCCTGGAGGGCGAACGTCTCGTGGTAGGCGTCGACGCCGTCCCAGTTGTGCAGATCGGTGGAGATGGTCACACCGGCCTCGCGGAGCACCGGCAGCGTGAAGGCGCACGGCTGCGTGATGACCACGTGGGCGTGACGGCTGTCGGCGACGAGCCGGCGGACCGTCGACTCCTCGAAGCGGTCCGAGTCGTGGGAGCGGGAGGCGTCGTACAGGGAAAGCCGCCGCCCGTCCGGGCCGACGAGGTTGACCGCGCGCTTCGTGCCGCCCGGCTGAGGAGCCTCGGTTAGGGGGATGCCCCGGTCACGGTGGAGGGCGCGGACCAGGTCTCCCTCATGGTCGTCGCCGATCAGGTCGAGGTGGTGGGTACGCAGGCCGAGGGCGTGCAGCCCGAGCGAGACGAAGTCCCCGCTCTGTCCCGCGCGGGTCTCGATGCCGGGTCGGATCATGTAGCTGTCGGCGAACGGGAGCGGCAGTTCGGGGACATGGACGATGGTGTCCACGCCCGCGCCGCCCAGGACGAGGACGTCGGTCTGCTTGCGCATGAAGGTGGTCGTGCCTCTCGGTTCAAGGATGCGTGTCAGGGGTTTTCGGCCCGGTGGCCCGGTCCGTCCACGACGCGCAGGACGGAGCGTGCTCCGTCCTGCGCGTCGTGGGTGTGCGGTCTGTCCCTGGCCGGTCAGTCCTCCTGGGCCCCGGTGTGCAGCGCCAGTGCCCCGCGAGCCGGCACCGCGGCCCGGACGGTGCCGTCGTCACCGACCGTGATGGTGTTGCCGTCGCAGTCGTCCGGAGAGGCCGCGGCGACGTTGCAGTAGATGCCGCCGGGCAGGGAGGTCGTGAAGGTCTCGGTCAGGGCGCCGTCCCCGTTGTTGACGGCGACGAATCCCTTGTCGCCACGGCCGAAGGCGATCGCGCTGCCGCCGTTGTCCCACCAGTCGGTCAGCTCGGCGGAGCCCACCTCGTTACGGAAGCCGACCAGGCCGGTGATCGCTCGCTGGGCGTGTATGTCGGTCCAGCCGTCGCCGCCGCTCGGCGGGCCGGCGTCCTTGTCGGACCACTCGAAGCCCGAGTACACGTTCGGCGAACCGTACGGCGAGGCGAGCATGAAGACGTTGGCGAGGGTGTAGGCCGCGCCGTCCTTGTAGGTCAGCGTCGAACCGTTGCGCTCGGTGTCCCAGTTGTCGACGAACGTACGCGAGGAGGCGCTGCTCAGCTTGCCGTCGGCGACGGATTTCAGCTGTGCGACGGCGCCTCCCTGGAAGGCGCTCTTGAGGTGGCCCCCGTAACGGAATTCGTCCACGTCTCCGATTCCGGCGTACTCCTCCGAGTGCACGGCTTCGCCGCCTCCGTGGATGACCTCCGA
>NZ_JBHWZS010000347.1:0-6427 GCF_042728155.1 Streptomyces sp. NPDC060209 | reverse complement strand
ATCCCGGGTCGCTCCTCTTCCCCATGATGGCGGCGACATCGTCGGCGGCCATGTGCTTGGCCGCGTCGACGCGGAAGCCGTCGACTCCCATCGACCGCAGGTCGTCGAGGTACGCGGCGATGGTGGAGCGGACCTCCTCCTTGCCTGTGTCCAGGTCGGACAGCCCCACCAGTTCGCAGTTCTGTACGTCGCCGCGGCTCGTGTAGTCCTTGATGGCGGTGCGGCAGGTATGGAAGTCGGCGTCCTCGAAGTACCCGGGGTAGCCGTACTTCGTGTAGGCCGTTCCGCCCGTGCCCGTCCCGGACCCGGCGGCCATGTGGTTGACGACGGCGTCGGCGATGACCTTGACGCCTGCGGTGTGACAGGCGTCCACCATGGCGGCGAACGCGTCGCGGTCCCCCAGCCGGCCCGCGATTTTGTAACTGACCGGCTGGTACGAGGTCCACCACTGGTCGCCCTGGATGTGCTCGGTGGCGGGTGACACCTGCACGTATCCGTAGCCGGCGGGGCCCAGTTGACCGGTGCAGGCGGACGCCACATCCGCGTACGGCCGCTCGAACATGGTGACGGTGACGGTCTTCTCTCCCGGCGGTGTCGCCTGTGACTGCCAGGGGGCGAGGGTGGCGAGACCGGCGACGGTGACCACTCCGGCCAGCGTTCCGCCGATGAGGCGGAATCGGTGCTGCATGTGCGGCTCCTTCGACGACAGGGCACGGCTGTGCCCTCGAAGGCAGCCACGCGCCAGGCTGCCGTGGGGGGAACGTCTGGGAGCCTGCCGCTCCCTCTGAGCTGTCGTCAAGGATTTCTGCAAGGTCTTCCAGATTCTTGCGCAAGGTGACGGCTTGTCACCGGCTTCGGTCATTCCGCCCACCGGAGGGGTGCCCGCACGCCTCTCAGGAACGGGCTCGGAACAGTCGGGGTGCGGGAACGGCCGGGGCACGGATCAGGAGGACGGCGATGACAGGAGTCCCGCGGCGGCCTGCAGCGCCACGGCGTGCCGGGCCAGCTCGGGTTCGCTGCCCCGGTCGGCCGGCATGGACGCCATCAGGGCGAGCCGGTCACGCCAGCTGTTGCCGGCGAGCGGCACAGCCACGGCGTTCATTCCACACACGGACTCGCCGGCACTGTCGGCGCGGCCGAGGGTACGGATGCCTGCCAGCTCGGAGAGCAGGGCGGTGCGGGAGACCAGGGTATGGCGGGTGACACCGGGCAGCCGCTCCTCCGGGTAGAGGGCACAGACCTGTTCGGCGGTCAGCTGGGCGAGCAGCACCTTGCCCGCCGAGGTGGCGTGCGCGGGGTGTGCGCGGCCGGTCTCCAGTACGGCGCGCACGGGGTGCGGCGATTCCCTGCCGTCTGTGATGATCACCTGGTCGCCGATCAGGGCGGCGGTGCTGATCGTCTCTCCGGTTGCAGTAGCCGCCGCGTCCAGCACCACTTGCAGGCGGGCCCTGATCTCGGGGCCGTATCCGGCCGGGCGGCCCAGCGTGACCAGTTCGGGTCCCGCGGAGTAGCCCCGGCCCGAGGTGTCCCGGGTGGCGAAGCCGCGCGACTCCAGGGTGCTGAGCACACGGTGCGCGGTGGAGCGGGCGACGTCCAGTTCCCTGGCGGCATCGGTGACCGACAGGGTGTCATGGGTGAGGAAGAGGCGCATCAGACGCAGCCCGGTGTCCAAAGACTCGATGATGTAGCTCTTGGGCTCGGCCACGGGGTCCTCTCGATCGTGTCACTGGGGCCGTGTTCCTGGTGCGGCGCCCTGCACCCATGATTCCGGTCCGGTCGGGCGGCGAGTAACCGCCGTCCGGAACCAGCTCGGTGCCGGCGAAGAAGCACGACTCGTCTGTCGGCCGCGGCCGCCCGGGCGCGGCCGACTTCGCGGTGACAGGACGACATGCGGGAACGAGTGCGAGCCCAGGGCTCCGCTCCAGCCCTCCAGGGTGGCGACCACCCGCCCTACGTCCGGCTGGTCTTGACCAGGTGTCAGCCATGCTGCTTGGATCACCCGCATGAAGCGCTGCCAGGAGCTCACGCGACGACGCCACGTCGATCTCGTGCGTACCGCCGGCGCTCTCTGTCTCCGCGCGGGCTGACAGCGCGGGCGGGTTGATCCGCTCCCGCTTCTCCGCATCGGGCTCCGCCGCCGTTCCTCGACAGGTGAACGCGCGGGCGCCTTCGCTGTCCGGTGCCGTCTTCGAGGACGCTTCCACCATCCGCGGGACACTCCCTTCCGGTCTGCTCGCGTTCTCGCACCGGTCGCCGGCAACTCCTCGGCCGATCACTCAACACGTGCGGCCCAAGCGCTGGTTGCCGCCTTCTCCCTGCCCTCCTGGTACTCCTGACCGGAAAGGACCGCCCTGTCGTGTCCCTCTCCCCCGCTCGCCGCCGAACCGCTCGATTGAGGCCCGTCGGCGCGCTACTGGCGGCCTTCGTCCTCGGCTGCGCCGGCTCCGCCTCGGCCGTCTCTCCCGCATCCTTCGGCCCGACGCCTCCGCACAACCCGTACGCCGGCCCCGACGGCACCGCCACCATGCACGGGGACACGGGTTCCTCGGACACCACGCCGCTGGCCGGGCCGGGTGCCGGCACCCTGACCTCCTCACGCACGGCCCTCGCCTCGGCCTGCCCGACCGTCCTGGTCGGGGCCGACGGCTACCCCGTCGCGCTCTGTACCCCGATCTTCGGCCAGGTGCCGACGGTCCATCTGCTCGATCCGGACGACGGGTCGTCCCTGGCCACACTGAAGCTGACCAAGGGATCGCTGCTCGGCGGTGTCTACGCCTACATCGACAACCAGGACCGGCTGGTCGTCGCGGACGGCAGCCGCAGCCTGCTCCGGGTCGGACACCACCAGGACGGCGAGGGCGGGTGGAGCCTGAGGGTCGACCGGAGCCTTTCGCTGGCCTCCGTCATACCGGAGGGCGACGCGGTCACCGGTCTGACGCCCGACTGGGACGGCCGCGTCTGGTTCGCCACGGGCGGCGGGGTGGTCGGCACGGCCGACGACAGCACGGGCAGCGTGAAGGCTCTCACCCTGCCCGCGGGTGAACGGGTCGCCAACAGCATCTCCACGGCCCCGGAGGGCACCGCGGTCACCACCACGCACGCCACCTACCTGCTGACCACACAGGACGGGACGCCGAAGGTCCTCTGGCGCAAGGCGTACGACCGCGGCTCCGCCCGTAAGCCCGGCCTGCTGAGCTGGGGCAGCGGCTCGACTCCCACGTTCCTCGGCCCCGCCAAGGGTACGGAGTACGTCGCCATCGTCGACAACGCCGACACGGCGGCCAACCTGAAGGTGTACCGCACCGCCGACGGCTCGGACGTCTGCTCGGTCCCGGTGCTCAAGGCGGCGAACGGCCCCGGCAGCGAGAACTCCCCGGTGGGTGTCGGCCGCAGTGTCTTCGTCGCGGGCACCTACGGCTACCCGTACCCCGCCGTCCCGGAGGGGGCGGGCGACAGCGTTCCTGCCTCCGCGGACTTCGCCGGCGGCTTGTCCCGGGTGGACGTACGGGCGGACGGTTCGGGCTGCTCTCTCGTGTGGGACAACACCCTGCGGTCGGCAGCCGTGCCGAAGCTGTCGACGGCCGACGGCCTGCTCCACACCGTGGTGCGCGACCCTCTGATCCCCGGCACCAAGGGGACGAGCCTGCTCGACCCGTACCGCTATGTACAGATCGACCCCGACAGCGGACAGATCACCCGTTCCACGAAGGTCGGGATCGGATCGCTGTACGACACCCTGCAGATGGCGGGCACGGTCGCACCGGACGGTGCCTATCTCCAGGGCACGGTGACCGGGGTGCTGCGCATCACCGCGCAGTGAGCGTACGTGGCGGGCAGGAGGATCCTGCCCGCCACGGCCTCCGGCCGGTCCGGCCGTCGCGTCAAACCGAGGGGTCGTCCGGACCGAGGAGCGGTGGCGAGGGCAGCCCGAAGTGATCGGCGATGATCCGCGTCGTGAGTGCTCCGTCCGCGTTGAACCCCGGATCCACTTCGTACGCCGGTGTGTCCCGGCCGATGATCCCTGCATCGAGCAGTTCGCGCACCAACAGGTCCCCGCTCCGCCGTGACTCACGACGGCCACCGATATTGAAGATCGTCCGCTCGAATCCGCCGTGGCTGTGGACGAACTGGAACGGATGGTCGTCGCAGTGCGGGATCATGTAGTTCTGACCGTGCTCGCAGGTGCAGGCGGGCGTGGACGCCAGGAACACCGTTTCCACCGGGTCAGGACCTTCTCCGCGGTCGGCGTAGCGGTATCCGGTGATGTGGCACGCCAGTTGCCAGGCCGACACACCGTCCGAGGCCGAATACGCGTCATGGGTCACCCACGCCCAGCCGGATGCTTCGCCGCCGTCGGTCACCGGACGTCCCTCTTCGGCGAAGACCGCGGTCAGCGCGGGCAGGCTCATCCCCCTGCAGAAAGTGACGTAGGTGTTCGGAGCGAGCCGGGTCACTTCGCCGCCACCTCCTTGGACAGCGGAGGCGAAGGCAGCACGAAGAAGTCGGCTATCGCCCTCACGAGACGGTTCTCGTCGTCGTAGTGATGGTCGAAACAGTCGTGCCCCTCCCCCTCCGCCCACCCGCATTCCGATTCGGGGCCAATGAGGTTCGCCGCCAGGAGCTCGGCGGACAGGTAGTCAGGGTTCTCACCCACTCGCTGTCCTACGTCCTCGAAGCTGAAGTGGAGGACCGTGCGGCCGTCACGGTAGTACGAGAAGTCCGGGCCGTGCGCCTTCGCGCTGCACGGCTCGGTCACGAATACGACGACCTCTCCGCCGCCCTGACAGAGGCTGCGGTAGTCGACGAGATCGTAGTCGTCGGCCTCGGGATTCAGCATGTCGTGCACGGCCCACGCCCACCCGTTGGCCTCGCCGCACTCAAGAGGCTCGCGCAGCAGACCGCGCAGCCCCTCGGTGAGTGCGCCGGGGGACTTGCCCCGGGCGAAGACGAGGTTCACCTCGTGGTCGGGGAAGGAATGGTCTGTCCAGTCGGTCATGCCGAGGACTCTAGATGCGGACACTGACATCGGGACGGGGACGATGACAGGACGTCAGCCGGCACGGGACCGTGCGCGACAAGGCACAGGGCCCTCGTCGCGCACACCGGGTTCCGGGGCGACGCAGGATCACGGTGCTGTGGAATAGGGGACCACGGTCAGGTTAGGGTCACCTAATTGACATGCCCTCAGCGTTTCGCCCTCCCTCTCACAAGGAGACGTTCATGCGCCGCGTGACGGAACAGGCTCGCACTGCGGACGGCCTCACGGCCGGTGTGGAGGACGCCTTCACCGAGTTCGGGCTGCCGGGAGTGGCCGGCACCGCCGAGTTCTGGGCGGCGGCAGGGACACCCGTGTCGGTGCCTGCCGACGACGGCGGTTGGGTGACCTTGTTCCTGTGGCGGGGGTCGCCGGCGAGCGTCGGCTTCGAGAGCTGGTCGGAGCCCGTGCCCCTGCGCCGGTGGGGCGGCACAGACTGCTGGTACGCCGAGGTGCGCATGCCTCCCCGGCTGCGGGTGACCTACCAGTTCCTCGCGGACGACGGGGCGCACGCCGACCCGTTCAACCCGGTCGGTGCGGGTGGGGACCGGTCCATCGCGGCGACCCCGGACGCCCCTCACCAGCCGCACTGGCCCCTTGTGGGCGCCGACGACGTCCTGCCCGTCCCGCCCGCCCGCATCCGCTGGGCCGGCGGACGGCTGGGCGGAAGGCGCACCGTGCGGATCCACCCGGCGGGCGGCGGCGGCCCGGTGGTGCTGCTGCTCGACGGTGACGACTGGCTGTACCTCCATCCGGCCATGACCGCGTTCGACTCTGCCGTTGCGAACGGCGACATGCCACCCGTCACCCTCGTCTTCGTTCCGGCCAAGGACAGAGCGGCCGAGTTCGGGTGCGGGCCCGAGCTGTGGGAGGCGGTCCGGGACGAACTGCCGCCGCTGGTCGCGGAGTCCGGTGTGCCGGCCGACTGGGACCGGCTGGTGGTCGCCGGCCAGAGCCTCGGAGGGCTGAGCGCGATGTACGCGGCCCTGGAGTTCCCGGAGCTGGTGTCGCGCGTCGCCTGCCAGTCGCCGTCGTTCTGGTGGACTCCCGGGGCACCGGACCTCGCGGACCCGCTCGGTGGCCCGTTGGGTGGTGTCGTCGCGTCGCGCCTGCGGGAGCGTCCCGATCTGTCCGGGCTGCGCGTCGCGTTCGACGTGGGGGAACACGAGACGCGGATGCTCCCCCACTGTGAGCTCGCCGAGACCCTGGCCGAACAGGCCGGTGCGACCGTGCGCGTCTCACGGTCGGCATCGGCCCACGACCGGGCGGGCTGGCGGCACGCCCTGCTCAGGGATGTCGCCTGGGCGCTGGCCTAAGGCCTCTCGTTCGGATCTTGCCGGGCTCGCGTGCCCTGGTGCCGCACCTCGCCGCGTTGGCGGCGGAGGAGGGAGG
>NZ_JBHWZS010000346.1:0-8683 GCF_042728155.1 Streptomyces sp. NPDC060209 | reverse complement strand
CTGCGCGCGGTGCGCGGTCACGGTGCCGACCGCTTCTTCAGCGGTTCCCACCAGGCACGGTTCGCCCGGAACCAGGCGACGGTCTCCGCCAGCGCGGCGTCGAAGCCGGCGCGCGGCACGTACCCCAGCTCCTCGCGGATCCGGGTGCAGTCCACGGAGTACCGCCGGTCGTGGCCCTTGCGGTCCTCGACGTGCTCGACGCTGTCCCACCCGGCCCCGCAGGCCGCCAGCAGGCGCCCGGTCAGGTCCTTGTTGGTGAGCTCCGTGCCGCCGCCGATGTTGTAGACCGAGCCCGGATTCCCCTTGGTGCGGACCAGTTCGATGCCCTGGACGTGGTCGTCGACGTGCAGCCAGTCCCTGATGTGGAGCCCGTCCCCGTACAGCGGTACCGGCAGGCCGTCGAGGAGATTGGTGATGAACAGCGGAATGAGCTTCTCGGGGTAGTGGAACGGACCGTAGTTGTTGGAGCAGCGCGTGACCCGCACATCCAGGCCGTGCGTACGGTGGCAGGCGAGGGCCAGCATCTCGGCAGCCGCCTTGGACGCCGCGTAGGGCGAGTTCGGCCGGAGCGGATCGGTCTCGGGCCAGGAGCCCTCGGTGGCCGAGCCGTACACCTCGTCGGTGGAGATGTGGACGAATGTCTCCAGACCCCCGCGCAGCGCGGCGTCCAGGAGCGTCTGCGTCCCGAGGACGTTCGTGGAGACGAACTCGGCAGCGCTGTCGATGGAGCGGTCGACGTGGGACTCGGCGGCGAAGTGCACCACCTGGTCGTGCTCCGCGACCAGCCGGTCCACGAGGGAGCCGTCCCGGATGTCGCCGTGGACGAAGCGGAAGCCCGGATGATCCCGGACCGCCGCCAGATTGGCGGTGTTGCCCGCGTAGGTGAGGGCGTCGAGCACCGTGACCTCGACCCCGCCCGGCCCTTCGGGACCCAGGAGGGTACGTACGTGGTGGGAGCCGATGAATCCGGCACCGCCCGTCACCAGGACCTTGGTCGTCATGAGGAGATCTGCACCTTGCTGTAGTCGCCGAGCACCAGCCGGTGGGCGGCGCGGACCCGGGGAGCCGGGGTCACCTCGACCGAACGGCCGACGAGGGACGCCTCGACGCGGTGGACGCCCCGGATCGACGAGTCGGCCAGGATGATCGAGTACTCGATCTCGCTGTCCTCGATGTGGCAGTTCTCGGAGACCGAGGTGAACGGCCCGAGGTAGGAGTCGATGACCACCGTGCCCGCGCCCACGACGGCCGGGCCGACGATCCGGGATCCGCGGACCACGGCGCCGGCCTCGATCCGTACCCGGCCGATGATCTGGGTCGCGTCGTCGGTCTCGCCCTTGATGCCGGGGACCAGGGTCTCCAGTACGGTGCGGTTCGCCTCGAGCATGTCGTCGACGTTCCCGGTGTCCTTCCAGTAACCGGTGATCGTCGTCGACCGCACCCGCAGCCGCTCGTCGATGAGCCACTGGATGGCATCGGTGATCTCCAGCTCACCGCGCCACGACGCCTTGACGGCCCGCACCGCCCGATGGATCGCGGGGGTGAACAGATAGACGCCGACGAGTGCCAGGTCGCTCTTGGGCTGCCGCGGCTTCTCCTCGAGCTTCAGTACCTGCCCGGCGGCGTCCAGCTCGGCGACGCCGAACCGCGAGGGGTCGGGAACCCGGGTGAGCAGTACCTGCGCGTCGGGCCTGTCCTCGCGGAACTCGTCGACGACGTCGGCGATGCCGCCGACGATGAAGTTGTCGCCCAGATACATCAGGAAATCCTCGTCGCCGAGGAAGTCGCGGGCGATGAGGACCGCGTGCGCGAGACCCAGCGGGGACTCCTGCCGGATGTAGGTGACCTGGATGCCGAATTGCGAACCGTCTCCGACGGCTTTCTCTATTTCGTCCGCCGTGTCGCCCACGACGATTCCCACCTCGGTGATACCGGTGGCCGCAATGGCTTCGAGCCCGTAGAAGAGAACGGGCTTGTTGCCCACCGGAACCAGCTGTTTCGCCGAGGTATGGGTGATGGGGCGCAGACGGGTGCCGGAACCACCGGCGAGTACCAATGATTTCATGGTTCCCATATTTCACGGGGAACGTGCGCATGCGTCCCCTGAGAATGCTCCCGAACCCCCTACGGCTCCGCGCGGACGGTGATTTCCCGCGGCGGAGGCACACCGGATTCCCACGCCGGAGCACGCCGAGAAGTCCCCACCCGCGACGGGCGCGGGTGGGGACGACGATGCGGAGGCGGTGCGGCGCGTGCCGGACCGTCAGCCGCGGAGGGCCTTCAGTGCGCCGGCCCAGTTCTCCAGCTGGTCGAGCACCCGGCCGAGCTCCTCCTCGCGGGTCTCCGACGGGGCGAAGGCGGGGTAGCTCGGGAAGTCGACCGAGACGGGCAGCGGAAGCTGCGCCTGCACGGTCGCGATCTGGAGCTCGGAGGCGATCTGCCGCAGGTGCTCCACCGCACGCACACCACCCGCGGCGCCGATGCTGACGAAGCCCGCGGCCTTGTTGTTCCACTCGCCGTAGATGTAGTCGAGCGCGTTCTTCAGGGCCGCGGGGGCGCTGTGGTTGTACTCGGGGGTGACGAAGACGAAGCCGTCGAACTCGGCGATCTTCGCTGCCCAGCGCTTGGTGTGCGCACCCTCGTACTGCCCGTACTGCGGCGGCAGCGCCTCGTCGTAGGCCGGCAGGTCGAAGTCCGAGATGTCGACCAGCTCGTAGTCGGCCTCCGGACGCTTGGAAGCGACGGTGTGCACCCACTCGGCCACCTCGCGGGTGACCCGGCCCGGGCGGACGCTTCCGACGATCACGGCAATTTTGGGCATGACTGCTCCCCATCCCTATGAGTTGATGTATCAACTCAAGAGTGTGGGAAGCCGAGGTGATGCGTCAACTCCCTTCGGGATCTGTTCACGGGACTGAAGTGATCGCACCTGCCCGGGACTTGGCCGCACGGTGGCTCGGGCTCCACTCACCACCCGCCGGGGGAGTCGGGGACGAGGAGGGGGCGCAGCCGGCGTGCGCCGTCCTGGACCTGCCGGGCCACGGTCCTCAGTCGAGCGGCAGTGGCCCGGCTCCATGTGGTGCCCACGCCGAGAGCGAGGTAGCTGCCGCCGTCCTGGTTGAGGATCGGCACCGCCACCGTCAACTGCAGCGGATAGAGCTCCCTGTTGGAGACGGCGTAACCGCGCTCTCTCGTGGCCTCCAGCTCGTCGCGCAGCCGCTCCGTCGAGTTGATCGTGCGCTCCGTGAACTGTTCGAGCGGGGTGAGCGATTCCAGCTCCGCCTCCGTGGCGCCCGGCCACGCCAGGAGGGCTTTGCCGAACGCCGACGCGTGCAGCGGCACCGAGTTGGCGACCCGGGTCGACCAGTCGTCGGGCGCCTCGGCGGCGGGGAGGTCGCTGACGACCAGCACCTCGTTCCGGTCGCGCAGGGCGAGGGCGGCCGAGCCGGACGTCTCCCGGGCGAGCCGCTGCAGTTCGGGCCGTGCCAGGTCGAAGCGGCGCTGGTGGTGCAGGACGCGGTTGAGTCCCGCGATGGCGCTGCCCAGCCGGTAGCGCCGGGTCGCCAGGTCCTGTTCGAGGAACCCGGCCTTCTCCAGGGCCCTGGCCATCCGGTAGACGCTGCTCACGTTCAGGCCGAGACTCCGGGCGATGTCGGACACGCCCACGGGTCCCGGGGCGGTCCTGAGGCATTGGAGGACCTCGAAGGCCCGCTCCACCGTCTGGGCACCCGCCGGCCGGCTGGGTGCGGGGTCCGGAGCGTCCTGTCGTGCCATACGGGGGGTCCTGTTCCTTGAGCCGCCCGGGTGGACGGGGACGGGAGGGGGGTGCTGCCGTCATCGATCCCATCATGGCAAAGGTTGCCGCTATGTGAAATGTGCCTTCACTATTTGACAAGCTCTTCGCGGCTGCCCGAGCCTGACGGCATGACACACGCAGAGGCCGCGGCAGCGACCCCCAGGGTCTCCCGCCATGCCTGACGCCCCACCACCTACGTACGACTTCCTGGTTGTGGGTGCGGGAGTCGCCGGCTCGGTCGTAGCCGCCCGGCTCTCCGAACTCCCCGACACCACCGTTCTGTTGCTCGAAGCCGGACCGGAACTCCCCGACACCCCGCAGACCCGGGACCCGTTACGCGGCGCCGAGCTGTGGGGCTCGGACGCCGACTGGTCCTACGACACCGTGCCGCAGCCCGGACTCGGTGAACGGGTCGTCCACTGGCCCTCGGGCCGCGCGCTCGGCGGATCGTCCGCCATCAACGCGGCGCTGTGGGTCCCCGGCGGCCCCGCGGACTACGACGCCTGGAGTGCCTACGGCGAGGGCTGGTCCTGGGAGAGTGCCCGAGCATCCCTCCGCCGGTTGGAGGACGACGGCAGGGGGGCCGGCGAGGGCCCGCTTCCTGTCCGCTCCGGAGGCGAACACCCGCTGACCGAAGCCCTGTTCAGTGCCGCACACGGGCTGGGTCTGCCCCGTGCAGAGAGCGGCGCAGACAGCCCCGAGGGCGTCGACACCCTGCGCCTCACGGTGCGGGACGGGCATCGCGTCACCTTCGCGGACGCGTTCCTCGGCCCCGCGCGGACCCGCGCGAACCTGCGAATCGTCACCGGAGCCCACGTCACCCGGATCCTCGTCGAGGACAGCCGTGCCACGGGCGTCACCTACCGGCACGACGGCGGCCCGCCCGTCACCGTGACCGCGCGCCGCGAGGTGCTCCTCGCCGCAGGCGCCGTACGGTCTCCGCAGCTCCTGCTGCTCTCGGGCATCGGCCCCGCACGGGACCTGGAGCGGCTCGGGATCGCCGTCGTCGCCGACCTGCCGGGCGTGGGACGCAACCTCCACGACCACATCTGTGTCGGCGGCGCGGTGCGCGCCCCGGCCGCCCCGGTCACCGGGCCGCCGCAGCGGGCGGAGCCCTCGGCCGACACCGCGGGCGCGGTCGTGTTCGCCCGAAGCCGCCCCGGAACGGGGGCCGACATCGAGATCGTGTTCGCACCGGGCCGGAACGCCCCGCAGGGGGAGGGGCCCGGGGTGACATACGGCGTCGTCGCGCTCCAGCCCCGCAGCAGGGGGACGGTGCGCCTCGTGAGCGCCGACCCGCTGGCGCCACCCCTCATCGACCCCGGCTATCTGAGTGACCCCGGGGACGAGGACCTCGCCGTCCTCCGCGCCGGGGTACGCCTCGCCCGCCGTCTCCTGGCCGCACCGGCCCTGTCCACCTACGCGGGGGAAGCCGTCGAGCCAGCGCCTGCCGACGCCGCCGGCGACGAGGAACTGGACGCCCACGTCCGGCGTACGGCGGGAGGCATGTTCCACCCGGCCGGAACGGCCCGCTTCGGACCTGACCACGACCCGGACGCCGTGCTCGACGCCGAGCTGCGCGTCCGCGGTGTCACCGGCCTGCGCGTCGTCGACGCCTCCGCGATCCCCGTCCTCAACCGCGGTCACACCATGGCCCCCACGGCGTTCGTCGCCGAGCGCGCCGCAGCGCTCGTACGCCGCTCGTGGCACACCGGGGACAGCGGCATGCCGAGCACGGACAGCGGCACGCGGCGCACCGGGCGGGCGGACATCACCGCGCACACCCACCACACCGAGCACGCGAAGGAGCAGCAGCCATGACGGTGAAGATCCTCTGGTACCTCCAGTCGGCCGACGGCCCGGTGCCGTGGGAGGAACACGGCGTCTGGCGCAACGACCTGCCTCGGCTGCGGGCCGCCGCGGAGGTGATCGACCGGGTGGGGCTCTACGGCGCCCTCCTGCCGACCGGCCCGCACGAGCCGCTCGCCCTCGCCTCGGCCCTCACACCGCTCACCCGGCGGATGCGCTTCCTGGTGGCCCTCTACCCGGGCCTGGTCTCCCCGGCGAAGCTCGTCGACATCGCGCTGGTCATCGACAACTTCAGCGAGGGGCGCCTGCTCTTCAACGTCGTGAACGGGCACGACTCCTGGCTGCCCGAATACGGCATGTTCCTCCCGCACGACGAGCGCTACTCCTACAGCTCCGAGTACTGGGAGGCCTTCTCCCGCCGCTGGTCCAGCAGCGGGGAGGCATACGAGGGCAAGCACATCCGGCTGGCCGCCCGCACCTTCGACATTCCGCTCACGTTCTTCCCGGAGGCCGTCCAGTCCCGCATCCCGCTGTGGGGCGCCGGAGCCTCCGAGGCGGGAGTCGAACACGCCGCGAAGACGGTGGACTTCTACCTCAGCTTCGCCGACCTGCCGGACCGGCTCGGTACGAAGTTCCAGCAGGTCGCCGCGGTCGCCGCCACGCACGGACGCACGCTCAGGTACGGCACCCGGCTCCAGGTCGTGGTCCGCGACACGGAGGAGGAGGCATGGGCCCACGCCCGGTGGCTCCTGGAGCAGACCTCCCACGAGAAGGCCGTGGAACTCGCCTCGTACAAGCTGGGCCCCGGCTGGCTGGACAAGGAGGTCGAGACCGACGACCCGCGGGTGCTGCGCTGCGTCGCCGCGCTGCGCGCCGGTCGGCTGCCCGAGGTCGAGGACCTCGTCGTCCACCCCAACATCTGGCTCGGGCCGAGTACGTTCGGATTCGACTTCTTCGGGCCCGGGGCCGGAACATGGCTGGTCGGCACACCGGCCCAGGTCGCCGAGCGGATCCAGGAGTACGCCGCGCACGGCGCCGAGTCCTTCATCCTCTCGGGATGGCCGCTCGCCTCCGAGGCGCTGCGCTTCGGACGGGACGTACTGCCGCTCCTCGACACCGACCACGAGTTCGAGATCCCGCCGTTCCAGCCGGACGGTTACGAGGAACTGCTCGCCCTCTTCCCGCCGGCCCGGGGGCCCGAGAGCCGCCCCGCCGCAGTGGCGGCCCAGGGATCCGGCCCCCGATGACCGGCCACCGGCCACCGGCACCGGCGGCGCGGACCGTCGACACCATCCGGCTCACCCGGTGCCCCGTCCCCACCGCGAGTGGCCTCGCCCACCGACTGGGGCTGCTCGACGCTGCGTTCGCGTCCGACGGCATCACTGTCGCCCTCCTCCAGGACGGTGCGCCGGAACTGGCCCGTCACCACCTCGACCACGAACTGCCCGGCCTCTTCCGTGAAGGAGGCAGCATCCCGGCCCTCGCCGCCCGGGCCGCGGGTGCCCCGACCCGGCTCATCGGTCTGACCTGGATCGAGGAGCGGCAGGTGATTCTCGTACGTCCCGGATCGGGCATCGACAGCCCCCGGTCCCTCGCCGGACTTCGCGCGGCTCTGCCGGTCCACGGTCCGGACCCCGGCGCGGGGATCATGCGCGCCATGGCCCTGCAGGGCTTCAGGGGAGCGCTCGCCCTCGCCGGACTCGGGCTCGACGCCGTCGAGTTCCGCGAGGTCCCCGACGCCCGGGACGCGCACCCCGGATGGACCGTCAACGGCGCCCTGCCCCATCCCTGGACCGGCATCGAAGCACTCCGGCGCGGCGAGGTCGACGCCGTCTACGCCAAAGGAGCCGCCGCGCTCGCCCATGCCGCCGAGACGGGCGCGGTGATCGGCGTCGACCTCGATGACCAGGACGACCCGGGCAGCCGGGTCAACAACGGAACGCCCCGGCCGATCACCGTCCACGAGCAGACGCTCGCCGAACACCCCGAGCTCGTCGTGCGGTTCCTGGCCGAGACGCTGCGGGCCGCCGACTGGGCCGCGCATCACCGGGAGGAGCTGCTGCGGATGCTGCGCAGCGAGACCGGCGGCACCCCGGAAGCGGTCGCGGCGGCCCACCGCGGCGACTTCCACCGCCGCCTCCACCCCGATCTGTCCGACGACCGGCTGACCCTGCTCGACCAACAGAAGGAGTTCCTCGTGTCCCATTCCTTTGTCACCACCGACTTCCGCCTGGATGCGTGGGTGGCCCACGAGCCGCTCCGGGCCGCACACGCCCTGGTGGCCGCCCGATGAGCGCCGGCCTCGACGTCGACGCCTTCACGGCCACCCTGCTCGACGACGCCACCACGGCGTTCCAGGTGCTCCGCGAGACCGGGACGACCACGGCCAGTGCGACACTGAGCTTCGTGGTGCGGGCACCGGGAGGCCAGCTGGTCGCCGCGGTGAAGCACCCGGACCCCCTGCGCCCGGGCACCTCGCCGGAGGTGGTGCTGACATCCATCCTCGACGGCCCGGACGCGCTGCGTCCGTGGGGCGACGGACTCCGTTACGCGGCGGTCTTCGCGGCCCACCCGTGGCTCAACGCGATCTCGCACGTCCACACGCCGAACCTCGCGGCCTGGGGCCAGACCCACCGTCCGCTGCCGATCCGCTACGTTCCGGTCCAGCGCGACACGCTCGCCGACGAGCTGCCGGTCTACCTGGACCGCCGCGAGGCCGAGGACGCCTTCATCGTGAGGGTGCTGGACGAGGACCCCGAGGTACCGGGAATCCTGGAGGCCAACGGCGGAGCCACCATCTGGGGCCGCGGCGGCCTGCTGGACCTCGCCCGCACGATCCTCCTGATCGAGGAGGGCGCCCGCGCCCAGACGCTGGCCGAGGGCATCGGCGGGTCGAAGAACTACGGTCCGGGCGTACTGGCCCAGCAGTGGACCGCCATGGGACGCGCCGACAGTCCCCGGGCCCAGGCACGCATCGCCGCGCTCGACGCGGTCGCGGACTGACGCGCGACGGCGCCGGCCCCGGACGGGACGGCCTTCGACGAGAGGGCGTCGGCCCGCTGGACGCACGTCCAGCGG
>NZ_JBHWZS010000345.1:0-8764 GCF_042728155.1 Streptomyces sp. NPDC060209 | reverse complement strand
GAGAGCGGGCTCACGGACAGCAGACATGCCACAGACCATAAACGGACCCGGAACCGTATGCCGTCGATCAACCGCCGCCGAGGCCAGACGGGCAGCCGGCCCGCCCTCGTGCCCTTCGGCAACAACGGCTCCAACACCGCCCACTGCTCGTCCGTGAGATCTCCCCGACCCATGGGCCGTGATCATTTACAGCCCAAGATCCACTTTCGATACGCGGCCTGGGGCGGGCCTCCGGTCTGGTCAGTGGCGTCCTGAGATACGGTCCGCCGCCTTCGCGATCCGGTCTGTGTCGGCCCGTGACGAGGCGGCCTCGCGGCGGTCCGCCGTGCGGTAGGCGGCGTAGAGGGCGTGTACGCCGAGCCAGCGGAAGGGTTCGGGTTCCCAGCGGCGGACCTTGTGGTTGACCCAGGGAAGGGCGGTCAGGTCGGTGGGGCCTGCCTGGCCGGAGTCCTGCTGGATCAGGTCGCGCAGGGTGCGGGCCGCGAGGTTGGCGGTGGCGACGCCGGAGCCGACGTAGCCGCCGGCCCAGCCGAGGCCGGTGCTGCGGTCCAGGGTGACGGTGGCGCACCAGTCGCGGGGGACGCCGAGGACGCCGGACCAGGCGTGGTCGATGCGGGTGCCCGCGGTGGTGGGGAAGAAGCGGACGAGCAGGTCGCGCAGGGCCTCGATGGTCGCGGGGTGCGTGCGGGATGTTCCGTTCACGTTGGCGGCGGCCGAGCCGTAGCGGTAGGGGACGCCGCGGCCGCCGAGGGCGATGCGGTCGTCGGCGGTGCGCTGGGCGTACATGTAGGCGTGGGCCATGTCGCCGAGGGTTTCGCGGCCGTCCCAGCCGATGGTGTCCCAGAGGGCTTTGGGCAGTGGCTCGGTGACGATCATCGAGGAGTTCATGGGGAGCCAGGTGCGCCTGTGGCCCTTGAGGCCCGCGGTGAAGCCCTCGGTGCAGCGCAGCACATAGGGGGCGCGGACGGTGCCGTACGGGGTGACGGCGTGCTTGGGCCTGATCTCGGTGACGGGGGTCGATTCGTGGATCGTGACGCCGAGGGCTTCCACGGTGTCGGCGAGGCCCTTGGCCAGCTTGGCGGGGTGCAGGCGTGCGCCGTGCGGGGTCCAGCTGGAGCCGACGGCTCCGGAGACGCGGATGCGTTCGGCGGTCTCGCGGGCGCCGCGCAGGACGCGGTCGGTCTCGCCGAAGGCGATTTCCACGGAGTGGAAGTCCTTGAGGCGGGCGAGCTGGGAGGGGGTGTGGGCGACTTCGAGGACGCCGCCGTGGTGGATGTCGGCGTCGATGCCCTCGTCGTCGGCGATGCGGATGACCTCGCCGACGGTGTCGTTCATGGCCTTCTGGAGGCGGACCGCGGCGTCGTGGCCGTGCAGCCTGGCGTAGCGGTCGCGGCCTGCGATGCCGTTGTAGAGCCAGCCGCCGTTGCGGCCGGAGGCGCCGTAGCCGCAGAACTTGGCTTCCAGGACGGTGATGTTGAGGAAGGGGACGGCCTTCTTGAGGTAGTACGCCGTCCAGAGCCCGGTGTAGCCGCCGCCGACGATGCAGACGTCGGCGCTGGTGTCGCCGGGCAGGGGTTCGCGTGGGGTGGGGGTGCCTTCGCTCGCGTACCAGAACGATATGCCGCCGTTGACGGTACTGACGGTGCTCATGTGTCCCCTGCTTGTCCGTGTGCAGCCCAGTCGCTGGAGGGACGTTACCTCTAGGGTCGCAGTGTGATCGACGTTCCGGATGACCTGGTCGTGAATCTGCGTGACCACAGCGGTGCGGCAGGGCGGGCGTTCGCGGACGCGCTGCCGGGGCTGGCCGGGAGGTTCCTGGAGGAGTGGGGGCTGCGGCTCGACGGGGCCTCGATGAGCGGGATGTGCGCGCTGGTGCTTCCGGTGGTGCGGGAGGCGGATGGCCGTAGGGCGGCGCTGAAGCTTCAGATGGTGGATGCGGAGACGGCGGGGGAGCCGGTCGCGTTGCGGGTGTGGGGTGCGGCGGGCGCGAGGGTGGTGGGCCTGCTGGGGCATGACGTGGCGACGGGGGCGATGTTGCTGGAGCGGCTGGACGAGCGGCGCCCGTTGACCGGAGTGGCGGATGCGCGGGTGGCGGTGCGGGTGCTCGCGGAGTTGTTGGCCCAGTTGGTGCGTGTGCCGGCTCCGTCGGGGATGCGGCGGCTGGAGGACGCGGCTGTGCGGATGCTGGAGGAGGCGCCCGTGGCCGTGGCCGGGCTGACGGATGTGGACGAGCGGCGGTTGCTGCTGGACTGTGCGGCAGCGGTGCGGGAGGTGGTGGGGGAGACGGGGGACCGGTTGCTGCACTGGGACCTGCACTACGACAACATCCTGGCGGGGCGCGCGGAGGAGGGCCGGGCCGGGGAGTGGGTGGCGCTGGATCCGAAGCCGCTGTGCGGTGATCCGGGGTTCGAGCTTTTTCCGGCGCTGGACAACAGGTTCGAGGCGTCCGAGGTGCTGTGGAGGTTCGATCTGCTGTCCGGGGTGCTGGGGCTGGACCGGGAGCGTGCGCGGGCGTGGACGCTGGGTCGGGTGCTGCAGAACGCGCTGTGGGGGATCCGGCGGGGGACGCCGCGGCTGTGGCCGCTCCATGCGGAGATCGCCCGGCAGTTGCTGGGGCGGGACTGAGGGGCACGGGGGCGGGCCGGCTGTTTAGGCTGCCCCCATGATTCGTACAGCCACCTCCGAAGATGTCCCCGCGATCCATGCCATGGTCCGTGAGCTCGCCGAGTACGAGAAGGCGCTCGACGAGGCGAACGCAACCGAGGAGCAGTTGCGTGAGGCACTGTTCGGTGAGCGGCCTGCCGCGTACGCGCATGTCGCGGTGTCGGACGACGACGGCGAGGTGGTCGGGTTCGCGCTGTGGTTCCTCAATTTCTCTACGTGGCGTGGGGTGCACGGTGTGTATCTGGAGGATCTGTACGTGCGCCCCGAGCGGCGTGGCGGTGGTTACGGGAAGGCGCTGCTGACGGAGCTGGCGCGGATCTGTGTGGAGCGCGGTTACGGGCGCCTGGAGTGGTCGGTGCTGGACTGGAACGCTCCGTCCATCGCGTTCTACGAGTCGCTGGGTGCGCGTCCCCAGGACGAGTGGACGGTGTACCGGCTGACGGACGGGGCGCTGGCGGACCTCGGAGCGGCCTGAGCGGGCCCTACGGGATGAGGACGACCTTGCCCACCGTGCCGCGGGTTTCCAGTGCGCGGTGTGCGGCCGCCGCTTCGGCGAGCGGGAAGCGCTGGACGGCGGGGCGCAGGCGGCCTGCCGCCGCTTCGGCCAGGGAGCGGGTTTCCAGGGCTCTCATGCCGCCTCCTTTTTCGATCATCGCGGGGCCCAGGACGCTTCGGGACGTGATGTCGCGCTCGGTCTGTTCCTCTTCGCTGAGGGAGAGCGTGTGGCCGCCGGATCCGCCGTAGACGAGGTGTTCGCCGCCCGGGCCGAGCAGGTCGAGGGCGGCGCGGGCGGTGATCCCGCCGACCGAGTCGAAGACGACGGTGGCGTGGCGGCCGAGGGCTTCGAGGTGGGAGCGGACGTGGCGCGGCCAGTCGGGGAGGGTGTAGTCGACGGCGAGGTCGGCTCCGTTCTTGGTGACGCGGGCGGTTTTGGCGGGTCCGCCCGCCAGGCCGATGACGGTGGCTCCGGCGTTCTTGGCGTACTGGACGAGGAGTGTGCCGATGCCGCCGGCCGCGGCGGTGACGACGGCGACCGATCCGGGGCCGAGGTCGGTGAAGCCCAGGATTCCCAGGGTGGTGCGGCCCGTGCCGATCATGGCGACGGCTTCGGCCGGGTCGAGACCGGTGGGGATCGGGTGGAGTTTCTCGGCGTCGACGACGGTCAGTTCTGCGTAGCCGCCGGGGGCCGTGCCGATGTGGGCGACGACTTCGCGGCCGAGCCAGTCGGGGTCGGTGCCTTCCCCGAGGGATTCGACGGTGCCCGCGATCTCGCGGCCAGGGACGGTCGGCAGTCGGGTGGCGGTGGTCCGGTAGGGGCCGGGTCTGCCTTCGCGCAGGTGGGTGTCCAGGAGGTGTACGCCGGCCGCGGCGACGGCGACCCGGACCTGGCCGGGGGCGGGGACGGGGTCCTCGGTCCGTTCGTGGACGAGGTTCTCCGCGGGACCGAAGGCGTGGAGGCGGATGGCGTGCATGGCGGGGCTCCCCGGGTGGCGGCGGCGTGGCGGCCGGTGGCTGGTGCTCACCACCCTCCGACCTCAGGTGCGCTTGAGGTCAAGGGGTTCCTGCCCTGCGGGGGACGTCCGGTGCCGTACCGCCGAGGAGCCGCACCGCCAGGACCGCCGCTTCGATGCCGCTGTTGAACGCGACCTCGCTGAGGAGCCCCGGGGCGGCGACCTGGTCGCCCGCGAGCAGGATCCCGTCGCCGCGGTCGACGGCGGGCCGGTCGCGCCAGGTCGTGCCGGGTTTGTCGACGGCGCCGGTGCGGCCGGAGGCGAGTGCGTCGCGACGCCAGGTGGTGCGGTCGCGCCAGCCGGGGAAGCCGAGGTCGAGCAGGTCCTCGGCGCGGCGGAGGGCGTCGGCGCGGGGGGTGCCGGGGGCGAGGGGGATCTGGGCCTGGACGAGCTGTTCGCCCGACGGGGCGAGGGTGGGGTCCTGGGCGGTGAACCGTTCGATCCAGCCGGGGGCGTCGAGGTCGGAGACGATGAACGGGTCTCCGCGGCGGGTCCGCAGGGCCAGGTCGAGCAGGGCGGTCCGGCCGCTGTCCCAGGTGAGGGCGGGGTCCTCCAGGAGGGTGCGGGCGGAGTCCAGATGGGTGGCGACGATCACCGGTCCGCTGCGCCGGAGTCCGGCCAGGTCATCGGGGCCGATGCGTTCGGCGGTCTCGATGCGTACGCCGAGATTCCACGCCCGGGCGGCCATCCGGTCGACGAGTTGCGCCCAGCCGCCGACGGGGTAGCGGGCCTCGGGCGGCAGTGCGGTGGCGCGGCGCAGCCGTTCCTGGACGAAGACGGCGGAGAGCGAGCCGGGGTCGTGGTGGAAGAGGGCCACGCCCATGTAGTGGGCTGCCGCGCGGGCGCCCTCCTCACCGACCTGGCCGGTGGCCCAGCTGAGGAAGTCGGCGTCGACGGGGGCCCGGCGGGGGCTGCGGCGGGCGAGGCGCAGCATGGCGAGGGGCGGGGTCCTGCGCAGGGCGCCGTCGCGGTGGAAGAGGAAGCGGGCGCCTTCGAGGGGCGGTACGGAGGCGAACGGGCCGAGGAGTCCTCGCTGTTCGAGCCAGGTCCAGTGCGGTCCTCGGCGGTAGAGGGCGTGCGGTCCCTCGTTGGTGAGGTAGGGGCCTTCAGCGGTCCTGGCCCGTCCGCCGAGGGTGTGGTGGGCCTCGTGGAGGGTGACCTGGGCCCGGGATTCGGCGGCGGTGATGGCGGCGGTCAGTCCGGCGAGGCCGCCGCCGATGATGTGGATGCGCTGCATGGCTGGTCTCCTCGCGGTGGGCGCTTCTGCGGTGATGACGGTTCGGCCGGCCGGTTCTGTGACACCGGGCCGGGCGGTGTCAGTGGTGTGCGTCACGATGGGGGGCATGGCACGTACAGGCAACAGGAGCAGCAGGGGCGCGGGCGCGAAGGACGGGGTGGCCCGGGCGCGGCGGCCGGAGGTCCGGCTGCCGTCTCTCGTGGAGTTCGACGGGGAGGGCCTGGAGCCCGACGGGGATTACGACGGTGTGCGGTTCGAGGGGACGGATCTGGCGGACGCGTCGGGTCCCGGAGCGCGGTTCATGGACTGCGAGCTGCGTGGTTGTGCTCTGGACCGTGCGGAGCTGGTGCGGGCCAGGTTCATCGACTCGGTGCTGACGGGTGTGCGGGGTGTGGGCACCGATCTCGCGGGGGCGTCGCTGAGGGACGTGGAGGTCCTGGACGCGCGGCTGGGCGGGGTGCAGCTGCACGGTGCGGTGCTGGAGCGGGTGCTCGTGCGGGGCGGGAAGATCGATTACCTGAATCTGCGCAAGGCACGGCTGAAGGACGTCGTGTTCGAGGGGTGTGTGCTCTCGGAGCCGGATTTCGCGGAGGCGCAGCTGGTGCGGGTGGAGTTCCGGGACTGTGTGCTGAAGCGTGCCGACTTCAGTTCCGTGCGGATGGAGTCCGTGGATCTGAGGACGGTCGCCGAGCTCGACATCGCGCGGGGTGTGGAGCGGCTGGCGGGGGCGGTGATCAGCCCTTCCCAGCTGATGGAGCTGGCTCCGGCGTTCGCCGCGCAGATCGGGGTCCGGGTCGAGGCGTAGGCGGGCACCACTCGGGCCGCCCCGCCTCCGGGCGCCGTCAGAGGCGGGGGAAGCGGGCCTGGAGGTCCCAGATGATGGGGTTGTCGGCGAGGCCTTCGTGCATGTCGGCCAGGTCGGCGATCAGGTCGTGCAGGAAATCGCGGGCCTCGCGGCGAAGCAGGGAGTGGTTGAAGGTGAGCGGGGGTTCGTCGCCGGGCATCCAGTCGGCTTCGACGTCCACCCAGCCGAAGCGTCGTTCGAAGAGCATGCGGTCGGACGACTCGGTGAAGTCGAGCTCGGCGTACTGCTGGCGGTGCGAGCGGTTGCCCCGGGGGTCGCGGTCGATCTGCTCGACGATGTCGCAGAGTGCCCAGGCGAAGTCGAGGACGGGGACCCATCCCCAGGCTGTGGATACTTCGCGGTCGGCCTTGGTGTCGGCGAGGTAGACGTCCCCGGAGAACAGGTCGTGCCGCAGGGCGTGGACGTCCGCGCGGCGGTAGTCGGTCTGCGGGGGGTCCGGGAAGCGCCGGGAGAGGGAATAGCCGATGTCGAGCACGGTTCGATGGTGTCATGCCGCGTGAGCGCCCCGCGCCGGGCGGCAGGCACGGGCGCGGGCCGTGGCCCGTTCGTGTCGTGCGACCTCCCCGCGCCGTCCTAAGGGAGCAGTCGTTGTTCCTTGGCGACGGCGACCGCTCCGGCCCGGGTGTCCACGCCGAGCTTCTCGTAGATCCGGCCCAGGTGGGTCTTGACGGTGGCCTCGCTGATGAAGAGGGCTCGCGCGATGTCACGGTTGCCGAGGCCCTGTGACAGCTGTCCCAGGATGTCGAGTTCGCGTTCGGTCAGGGTGGGCCGGGGGCTGCGCATCCGGGCCATGACACGGCTGGCGACCGGCGGGGAGAGCGTGGTGCGGCCCTGCGCGGCGGCGCGGATCGCGGCGAAGAGCTCCTCCGGGCGTTCGGCCTTCAGCAGGTAGCCGGTGGCGCCCGCCTCGATGGCGCGGGTGATGTCGGCGTCGGTGTCGTACGTGGTGAGGACGAGGACGTGCACAGCCCCGGCCCCGGTGGCGGCGATGCGGCGGGTGGCTTCGACGCCGTCGATCCCGGGGCCCAGCTGGAGGTCCATCAGGACGACGTCGGGGCCGAGCCGGGTGGCGAGGGCGACGGCCTCCTCGCCGCTGCCCGCCTCGCCCACGACCTCGATGTCGGGTTCGCCCCCGAGGAGGGCGAGCAGCCCGGCCCGTACGACGGCGTGGTCGTCGCAGAGCAGGATCCGTACGGGCGGAGTCATGGGCGTTCCTCCGGAGCGGGGGGAGAGGGTGGGGCGGCGGCGTGGGGCAGGGGCACGGCGGCTGACAGGACGGTGCCTTCGCCGGGTGCCGATTCGACGGTCAGCGTGCCGCCGAGCTGCTGGACCCGGGCCCTCATCGCAGGCAGCCCGTGGCCGCGTACGCCCTCGGGCGGGCGGGGAACAGGCCGGCCGGGGCTGAAGCCGCGGCCGTTGTCGGCGATGTCGAGGACGACGCGGTCACCGAGGTGGGTCAGGGTCAGTGCGGCGACGGTGGCCCCCGCGTGCTCGGTGATGTTCGCGAGGGCACCCTGCGCGATCCGTAGCAGTGCCGACTGCACACGGTCGGGAAGCGCGGCGGCCGGGGCGCCTTCCACATGGCAGCGGACGGTGAGGTCGCCGCGTGCCTGGGCGGTCTCCCGGGCGGCGAGCGCGTGCAGTGCCGCCTCCAGCCCGCCGCCCTCCGCCAGGTCGGCCGGGGCGAGGTCGTGCACGAAGCGGCGCGCCTCGGCGAGATTGCGCTCCGCGATGCCGGTCGCCGTGAGGACGTGGCGGCGGGCGGTGGCCGGGTCGGTGTCCCAGGAGCGGTCGGCCGCCTGGAGCAGCATCTGCTGGCTGGAGAGGCCCTGGGCCAGGGTGTCGTGGATCTCCATGGACAGTCGTTGGCGTTCGGCGAGGGTCCCTTCCCGGCGTTCGGTGGCGGCCAGTTCCCGCCGGGTGTGGAGCAGGTCGTCGATCAGCTCGCGTTGGCGTGCGGCCAGGTCCCGTTGGCGTACGGCCTGGCGCTGCATGTGGACGAAGACCGCGGTGGCGACGGCTGCGACGGCGGGCGGGGCCAGGACGAGATTCGGGTCGAAGCCCGTGGCGAGCCGCAGCTGTGCGGCGACGACGAACACGGTGAGGAGGGCGACGAGTGCCAGGGCGGCGCGCGGTGGCAGGATCCGCAGGCCCGTGTAGAAGAGCGGGACGGCGCACCACGCGAAGCTCGGGGCGAGGACGACCAGGACCATCCACACCACGACGAGGGCGCCGAGCCAGGTCAGCCGGCGGGGTGTGGGGCGGGAGCCGAGCACCGGGCCGAGGAGGTACAGCACGGCGAGGACGGCCGACAGCCCGATGATCCACGGGGTACGGGTCTCGCCGGGGTGGCGCATCAGGAAGCGCGCGAGCGAGGCGCCGAGCAGCAGGAAGAACGCGGCGTGCATGAGGAGGGCCAGCCACCGCGCATCCGGGTCACCCGCCGCGCCCGCGCGGTCCACAGCGCCCGCACGGTCGGCCGCGTCC
>NZ_JBHWZS010000344.1:0-8773 GCF_042728155.1 Streptomyces sp. NPDC060209 | reverse complement strand
CCCCTCCGAGGAGGGGCGGGCCGTCGTCACGGAACTACGGGACGTCACTTGTCGGTGTCGTCCTTCTTCTCGTCCTCTTCGCCCTCGATCACGGGGATGAGGGAGAGCTTGCCGCGGGAGTCGATCTCCGCGATCTCGACCTGGACCTTGGCGCCGACGCCGAGCACGTCCTCGACGTTCTCCACGCGCTTGCCACCGGCGAGCTTGCGGATCTGCGAGATGTGCAGCAGACCGTCCTTGCCGGGCATCAGGGAGACGAAGGCACCGAAGGTGGTGGTCTTGACGACCGTACCCAGGTAGCGCTCGCCGACCTCCGGCATGGTCGGGTTGGCGATGGCGTTGATCGTGGCGCGGGCGGCCTCGGCCTGCGAACCCTGCTGGGCACCGATGTAGATGGTGCCGTCGTCCTCGATCGTGATGTCGGCGCCGGTGTCCTCCTGGATCTGGTTGATCATCTTGCCCTTGGGGCCGATGACCTCACCGATCTTGTCCACCGGGATCTTGACGGTGATGATCCGCGGGGCGTTCGGGGACATCTCGTCCGGGACGTCGATGGCCTCGTTCATCACATCGAGGATGTGGAGGCGTGCGTCACGGGCCTGCTTCAGCGCGGCGGCCAGGACCGAGGCGGGGATGCCGTCGAGCTTGGTGTCGAGCTGGAGCGCGGTCACGAACTGCTTCGTACCGGCGACCTTGAAGTCCATGTCACCGAACGCGTCCTCCGCACCGAGGATGTCGGTGAGGGCGACGTAGTGGGTCTTGCCGTCGATCTCCTCGGAGATCAGGCCCATGGCGATACCGGCGACGGCGGCCTTGAGGGGCACACCGGCGTTCAGCAGGGACATGGTGGAGGCGCAGACCGAGCCCATGGACGTCGAGCCGTTGGAGCCCAGCGCCTCGGAGACCTGGCGGATCGCGTACGGGAAGTCCTCGCGCGAGGGCAGCACCGGCACGATGGCGCGCTCGGCGAGCGCTCCGTGGCCGATCTCGCGGCGCTTGGGCGAGCCCACGCGGCCGGTCTCACCGACGGAGTACGGCGGGAAGTTGTAGTTGTGCATGTAGCGCTTGCGGGTCACCGGGGAAAGGGTGTCCAGCTGCTGCTCCATACGGAGCATGTTGAGGGTGGTGACGCCCAGGATCTGGGTCTCGCCACGCTCGAACAGCGCCGAGCCGTGCACGCGCGGGATGGCCTCGACCTCGGCGGCGAGCGTACGGATGTCCGTGACGCCACGGCCGTCGATGCGGACCTTGTCCTTGATGACGCGCTCGCGGACCAGCTTCTTGGTCAGCGCGCGGTAGGCACCCGAGATCTCCTTCTCGCGACCCTCGAAGGCCGGGAGGAGCTTCTCGCCCGCGATCTCCTTGATGCGGTCCAGCTCCGCCTCGCGCTCCTGCTTGCCGGCGATGGTGAGCGCCTTGGCGAGCTCGGTGCTGACGGCCTTGCTGAGCGCCTCCAGGACGTCGTCCTGGTAGTCGAGGAAGACCGGGAACTCGCCGGTGGGCTTGGCAGCCTTGGCGGCGAGGTCGGACTGGGCCTTGCAGAGCGCCTTGATGAAGGGCTTCGCGGCTTCCAGACCGGCGGCGACGACCTCTTCGGTCGGGGCCTCCGCGCCGTCCTTGACGAGCTGGATGGTCTTCTCGGTGGCCTCGGCCTCGACCATCATGATCGCGACGTCGCCGTCCTCCAGGACGCGACCGGCGACGACCATGTCGAAGACGGCGTCCTCGAGCTCGGTGTGCGTCGGGAAGGCGACCCACTGGCCCTTGATCAGGGCGACGCGGGTGGCGCCGATGGGGCCGGAGAAGGGCAGGCCCGCCAGGATCGTGGAAGCGGAGGCGGCGTTGATCGCGACCACGTCGTACAGGTGGTCGGGGTTGAGCGCCATGATCGTCTCGACGATCTGGATCTCGTTGCGCAGGCCCTTCTTGAAGGAGGGGCGCAGCGGGCGGTCGATCAGGCGGCAGGTGAGGATCGCGTCCTCGGAGGGCCGGCCTTCACGGCGGAAGAAGGAGCCGGGGATCTTGCCGGCCGCGTACTGCCGCTCCTCGACGTCCACCGTGAGGGGGAAGAAGTCGAGCTGGTCCTTGGGCCGCTTGGAAGCGGTGGTGGCCGACAGCACCATGGTGTCGTCGTCCAGGTACGCGACGGCGGAGCCGGCGGCCTGCTTGGCCAGGCGGCCCGTCTCGAAGCGGATGGTGCGGGTGCCGAAGGTGCCGTTGTCGATCACGGCTTCGGCGTAGTGGGTCTCGTTCTCCACTAGTGATTTCTCCATACTCGTCGTCTTTCGTCCTGCCGCCCGTATGGCGGAGGACGGTACGGAGAGGCGCTCCCTTTGTGCGGGCCGGTCTTCGATCGAAGCTCCCGGGCGTTGCCCCGGGGGCCACTACCGAGGACCGGCGGCGGCCGTGGGGCGCCTCTCCTCGTTCTGTTGTCGTGCTTCCAGGTTACTGAGCCGAACCCGGGTCACGCACGTACAGCAAAGGGAGCGGCCCCCTGGAACCGGGGTACCGCTCCCTCTCACAGCGTCCTTACTTGGCGCCGCCGGCCGCACCGCGGCGGATGCCGAGGCGGTCGACGAGCGCACGGAAGCGCTGGATGTCCTTCTTGGCAAGGTACTGCAGAAGACGGCGACGCTGGCCGACGAGGATCAGCAGACCCCGACGGGAGTGGTGGTCGTGCTTGTGCGTCTTGAGGTGCTCCGTCAGGTCCGAGATCCGGCGGGAGAGCATGGCGACCTGGACCTCGGGGGATCCGGTGTCACCCTCCTTCTGGGCGAACTCGGACATGATCTGCTTCTTCGTAGCGGCGTCGAGCGGCACGCGTACTCCTCTTGATGTTCGATGCGCCCACGAGTGCCCCTGGTCTTGATCTCAGGGGAGCTTCCATGACTCGGAGGCGAAGGTCCGATGAGCGCAGCCCTCAGGATGATCCCGGAGGCGCGTACACAAACGGCCGTCACACAGCGTACCAGTCGCTGCGACCCCGCCCGTCCGTCGTGCGGGCGGGTCAGCTGGTGAGCGCCCGGATCGAGTGGTAGACGTCGAAGACGGCCAGGCACAGCGGCAGCAGCGTCAGGAGCACGAAGGCCTCGGCGACCTCCAGGAAGCGTCCCCAGAACGGGGTGACTCCCTTGCGCGGCACGATCAGCCCTATGGCGGTGATCAGGGCGGCGACGCCGGCGACCGCGGCGGTCAGCCAGATCGTACGGATGTCGAGCCCCGCGCCGTCCCCCTTGAGCGCCTCGCGGATCAGATCGACGGGCGGGTTGAGCGACAGTCCGAGGCCGAGGAGCACGAGGGCGGCGAGGCCCGCTCCCAGGGCGCAGCCGACCTGGGCCGTGTAGCGGAACAGGTGGGCGCGCATCAGCATCGCGACCCCGGTGGCGAGCGCCAGGAGCTGGCCCCAGACGCTGTCCGAGAAGCCGAGCACCGCCGCGGCCCCCACGGCCACCAGCGCGCATCCTCCGACGAGGCCGAGGAGCAGTTCGTGGCCGCGCCGCGCCTGGGCGGCGATGCGGTCGGCGTCGACGGGGCCCTGCGGCGCCGGGTCCGACGTCCCGTAGTCACCGACGGTGGTGCGGGGCGGCTCGAAACCGATCGGGAGGCGGGCGAAGCGTGTGGAGAGTCCGGGCAGGAAGGCGAGGAGTCCCACGGAGAGGGGGGCGCACACGGCCGCGGTCTCGGACGGCTCCATGCCGGTCATGATCGCGATGAAGGTCACCAGCACGCCGATGGCGGAGGCGAACACGAACGCGACGAAGGTCCCGTCACCTTCGGGAGCGGCGATCATGAGGATCACCGACGCCACCAGCACGGCGGCACAGGCGAGCAGGAACTGGAGCCTGCCGATGCCCTGGCCCTGGCTGAGCGGCAGGAGCCCGGCACCGGCGACGGCCGAGTTGGTGAGTACGCCGATGCCCAGCGCGATGGACGAGCCGCGGTCCGCGTAGATGCGCGCGCGTACGCAGGCCAGCGCGAGGAGCAGTACGGCGGTGACGGCGGCCAGGATGCCCGGCAGGCCGTGCATGTCGTGCCGGATGTCGGAGGTCCAGAGCACGAAGCCGAGCAGGACCAGCAGGACCGACCCGCCGAAGAGCCCGGCCGAGCGCATGAGGCTGTCGCCCCAGAGGGTGCGGTCCCGGGCGACCGACGTGGCGACGGCGTCGGAGACGTCGTCGAAGACCGCGGGGGGCAGGGACTCCGAGAAGGGCCGCAGGGACAGCAGCTCGCCGTCGAGGATGCGCTGACCGGCCAGCGTGCGGCCGCTGTCCAGGACGGTCCCGTCGCGGCGCACCAGGTGGTAGCCGACCGGGGCGCCCTGGGTGGGGCTCTGTCCCGACAGCCGGAGGATCTCCGGGTAGAGGTCGGCGACGGCGATGTCCTCGGGCAGCGCCACGTCGACACGGCTGTCGGGCGCGACGACCGTGACCCGGCAGAAGCCGGTTCCGTTGCCGGCCGGAACTCCAGGACCCGGCCGACCGGATCCGGTAGCCGCAGTTTGGGCCGTCATAGTCACGTGCTGCTCCCCCTCATGATTCTCCTGGATGTCCTGAAAACGCACCCCTGGATCACGAGCTCTGCCTGCGTCCCGAATGACCCGTTTTTTTGCGGTAGTTAGCGGATGCGTACACGCGTCGCGACACCCTACCGCCCTCGGGCCATCGGGTACGCCAGTAGGATCCTCCCGCGGACGGAACCCGTCGCCACGGGGGCGCCGATAGGAACAGTTCCGTCCGGCAAGGGAATTGGTGAGCTGTGAGCCAGATTGTCGTCAAGCGCCCACCGCGGGCCCTCCCCTCCGAAGTTCCGGGTGAGCAGGTGCAGTTGCAACCTCCGCCCGAGTTGCCTCGCGGGCAGCAGGAGGGGGTGATGATGCAGCTGCTGCCGATGCTCGGCATGGGTGGTTCCGTCGTCTTCTTCTTCATGACGCCGAACCCGATCATGCGGATCATGGGCATGGTCATGATCGCGTCGACGGTCGCGATGGCCATTTCGATGATCATCCGCTTCCGGCGCGGCACCCAGGGCCAGCTGGCGGACATGCGGCGCGACTATCTGAAGTATCTGACGCAGACCAGGCGCGCCGTGCTGAGGACCGCCCGGCAGCAGCGCGACGCGCAGTTCTATCTCCACCCGTCCCCGGAGCAGCTGTGGGCGCTCGTCGCCGAGGGCAGCCGGGTGTGGGAGCGCCGTGTCGGGGACGCGGACTTCGCGCACGTACGCATCGGCCTGGGCGGCCAGGAACTCGCCACGCCGCTCATCGCACCCGACACCGCACCGGTCGATGAGCTGGAGCCGCTGACCGCCGGGGCGATGCAGCAGTTCCTGACGACCCACAGCACGCTGGACGGGCTGCCGATGGCGGTCTCGCTCCGTGCCTTCTACCACCTGACGATCAGTGGCGAGGCGGAATCCGCGCGTGCCACGGCCCGCGCGATGGTCGGGGCGCTCGCCTCGCTGCACTCCCCCGAGGACCTGATCATCGCCGTCGCGACCGGCCGGGACGCCGCTCCGCGCTGGGAGTGGACGAAGTGGCTCCCCCACGTCCAGGTGCCGGGCTCCACCGACGGCGCCGGCAGCCGCCGGCTGATCACCACCGGTGTCGCCGAGCTGGAGGAGATGCTCGCGGGCCGCCTCGACGGCCGCCCCCGCTTCCAGCCGGGGGGCCAGCCGATCCTCGACCAGCCGCATGTCGTCGTCGTGCTCGACGGGGAGTCCGTACCGGCGACGTCCGCTCTCGCATCGGCCGAGGGCCTTCAGGGCGTCACCGTCGTCGAGATCGTCACCGGCCAGGTCAACGGAGCTCGCGGCGGTCTCTCCGTCGTGGTGGACCCGCACTCGCTGCAGCTGGAGTCGGGGCACGGCCTGGTGTACGACGGTGTGCCCGACCTGCTGAGCCACGAGGCCGCAGAGGCGCTGGCTCGGCAACTGGCGCCGCTCCATGTCGCCTCGGGCGGGGACGACGACGAACCGCTGCTCGCCAACCTGGAGTTCACCGATCTGCTGAACCTCGGTGACGCGGCCTCCGTCGACGTGAGCCGGACCTGGCGAGCCCGCTCGCAGGCGGAGCGGCTCCGGGTCCCGATCGGCGTGGGCGAGGACGGCAGCCCGGTGATGCTGGACCTCAAGGAGGCGGCGCAGGAGGGCATGGGGCCGCACGGCCTGTGTGTCGGCGCCACCGGTTCCGGCAAGTCCGAGCTGCTCCGTACGCTCGTACTGGGCCTCGCCGTCACCCACACCTCGGAGACGCTGAACTTCGTCCTCGCGGACTTCAAGGGTGGTGCCACCTTCGCCGGCATGGCCCAGATGCCCCACGTCGCAGCGGTGATCACCAACCTCGCGGACGACCTGACGCTCGTGGACCGCATGGGCGACTCCATCAGCGGTGAGCTCAACCGCCGCCAGGAGATGCTGCGCGACGCGGGCAACTACGCCAACATCCACGACTACGAGAAGGCGCGCGCCGCGGGTGCCCCGCTGCAGCCCATCCCTTCCCTCGTCCTGGTCATCGACGAGTTCAGCGAGCTGCTGACGGCCAAGCCGGACTTCATCGAGATGTTCGTCCAGATCGGCCGTATCGGCCGTTCGCTGGGCGTCCATCTGCTGCTCGCCTCGCAGCGCCTCGAAGAGGGGCGGCTGCGCGGCCTGGAGACCTATCTGTCGTACCGGATCGGTCTGCGTACGTTCTCCGCGGGCGAGTCCCGGGCCGCGCTCGGCGTGCCCGACGCCTACCTCCTGCCCAATGTCCCCGGCTCGGGCTATCTGAAGTACGGCACGGACGAGATGGTGCGCTTCAAGGCGGCGTACGTCTCCGGGGTGTACCGCTCGGGCGCCCAGCCCGCCGCTTCCTCCGGTCCTCTGCCCGTGGACCGCAGGCCCGTGGTGTTCACCGCCGCCCCGGTGCCGGTGCGCTACGTACAGCCGACGGCGCAGACCGGAGTGCCCGAGGCGCGCAAGTCCGAGGACGACGCCCTGGCGGACACGGTGCTCGATGTGATCGTGCGCCGGCTGGAGGGCCGTGGGGCCTCCGCGCACCAGGTGTGGCTGCCTCCGCTGGACAACCCGCCGTCGCTGGACGAGCTCCTGCCGGGACTCTCCGCCGTCGAGGGCCGAGGGCTGACCCAGCCCGGGTTCGAGGGATCGGGGCGCCTCGTCGTACCACTGGGTGTGGTCGACAAGCCTTACGAGCAGCGTCGCGACACCCTCTACCGGGACTTCTCCGGCGCGGCCGGCCACATGCAGATCACCGGTGGCCCGCAGTCGGGCAAGTCCACGCTGCTGCGCACGCTGATCGCGGGCTTCGCCCTCACCCACACGCCCCAGGAGGTCCAGATCTACGGGCTGGACTTCGGTGGCGGCGGCATGGCCTCGGTCTCCGGTCTCCCCCACGTCGGAGGGATCGCGTCCCGGCTCGACCCCGAACGGGTGCGCCGTACGGTCTCCGAGGTGTACGGGATCATGGCGCGCCGTGAGGAGTACTTCCGCAGTGCGGGCATCGACTCCATCGCCACTTTCCGCAGGCTGCGGGCGCGCGGCGAGATCTCGGTGACGGACCAGCCGTGGGGCGACGTCTTCCTGCTCATCGACGGCTGGGGCAACTTCCGGACGGACTACGAGGCCCTGGAAGCGGCGGCCATCGACATCGCGCAACGCGGTCTCGGCTACGGCATCCACCTGATCGTCACGGCGTCGCGTTCCATGGAGGTCCGGGCCAACCTCAAGGACCACCTGATGAACCGGCTCGAACTGCGGCTCGGTGACGTCATGGACTCCGAGCTGGACCGCAAGGCCGCGGTCAACGTGCCCGCCGGCGTACCCGGACGCGGTCTCACCCCGGAGAAGCTGCACTTCATGGCGGCGGTGCCGAGGATCGACGGCATCAACTCCGACAGCGACCTGTCCGAGGCCACTGCGGCCATGAACCAGGAGGTCGCCCGGCACTGGACCGCGGCTCCCGCCCCGGCGGTCCGGCTGCTTCCCCGCGAACTCCCGGTCCACGACCTGCCCGCGGGCTACGCGCAGCCGGAGCGGGGCATCTCGTTCGGCATCGACGAGAACAACCTGGAGCCGGTCTTCCTCGACTTCGAGCGGGACCCGTTCTTCCTCGTGTTCGGCGAGAGCGAGTCCGGCAAGTCCAACCTGCTGCGCCTGCTCATCAAGCAGCTGACCGAGAGGTACGACGGGAACGCCGCCAAGTTCTTCGTCATCGACAACCGGCGAGCGCTCCTGGACGTCACCCCCGCGACGCACCTGGCGGAGTACGTGCCCATGTCCAACAACATGGAGCACCACGCGGACGCGCTGTTCGACCTGATGAAGCGCCGTACGCCCTCGCCCGATGTCACGGCCCAGGAGCTGCGTGAACGCAGCTGGTGGAGCGGCCCGACGGTGTACGTGGTCGTCGACGACTACGACCTGGTCTCGACGTCCAGCGGCAACCCGCTGGCCAAGCTCACCGAGATGCTGCCGTTCTCCCGCGACGTCGGCGTGCGGTTCATCATCGCCCGCAGCACGGCGGGAGCGGGCCGTGCACTGTACGAGCCGTTCCTGCAGCGCATCCTGGAGCTGGGGGCGCAGGGCGTGATGCTCTCCGGCGACCCCATCGAGGGAGACATCCTCGGCAACGTACGACCGCGGCCGATGCCCCCGGGGCGCGGGGTCTTCGTCACCCGGCGACGCGGGAATCCGCTGGTGCAGACCGGACTCATGGACGGGGACCGGTAGGACGTATCGCAATGGCGAGGCGGGCGGTGACAGCAGGCGCTATGCCGCC
>NZ_JBHWZS010000343.1:0-8816 GCF_042728155.1 Streptomyces sp. NPDC060209 | reverse complement strand
CCACGGACCCCCGTGGCCCACCGCGGACTCGTGCGTGCGCGCACGGAGCGGCCGGTCAGTTCCCTCGATCCGGTGAGAGCCCGTCACCCGGCCGGGGACAACGTCCCTCCGCCGCGCAGTCGCGCGTCCACCTCGAACGGGGCGTCCTGCGGTGCGCGGACCGCCAGCGTCGGGCCGGAGGAAACTCCGCGCACGGAACCAGCCACCCGGATCCGCTCCACGGCGCGGCTGCCGGCGGCGAGCACGTACCAGGCTCCGGTCGGCGACCTCCAGTGGGTGCCGGCGACGACGTGCTGGCCGAAGCGGCTGCACAGAGCCGTGTTCCGGCGGTCGGACACCACCTCGGCCCGCGCGGAGGGGGACGCGGCGGGCGGGACGAACTGCAACAGGACCCGGCCAGGTCCGCGCCAGGTGTCCGCCCTGGTGCACACCCAGTCCGCCGTGGAGCGGGTGCCCGGCAGCGCCTGTTCCGCGAACTCCCAGTTGTTGACCGCCCGCACCCCGGAGTGACGCAGGTCCCGCAGCGAACAGGCCGTGCGGGCCAGGCCGACCAGGGCGTCGGCGCCCGTCGCCTCGCGCGGCTGCCGGGCGGGAGCGCCGGATCCGGGTGCAGGGGTGTGGGTGAGGTGCACCGGAGCGAGGTCGCCGAGATCCGTGACGAGGAACGCGTGCTTCTCCACGATCCTCTCCGACGACCGCAGCTGCATCGCGGGCCAGGAGAGGCATCCGCCGCCCTCCTCCGGGCGGGGTACTGCCGCGGTGACCCCGTCCCCGTCCACGGCCAGCGCCCGCGCCGGTGTGCCGGGCGCGAGGAGGTCCCGCGTCGCCGACTCCGCGACCCAGGGCGCCAGCAGATACCTCGCGGATGTGCCGGTGCGGCTGACGGCGAGTGCCGCCGCCGTGGTGACGTCCGCGTCGTCGACCCGGGCGAAGTCCAGTGCGGGGGTGCCCTTTCCGGAGAGGGGTTCGGCGTACCGGACGACGCGTACGCCGCCGTCGTGGAACAGCACCACGGCCTCGCCGTCCAGGTCGCCCGCGAACAACAGTTGAGGGTGCTGGGCAGGCGGGACGACAGCCGTTCCGGGGGTGGTGGTGACGGCAACGTCTGTCCGGGGGCCGGCCCAGTTGCCGAGTGCCCGCCCCAGGAGCTCACGGTCGTCCGTGCGGCCGCCGCGTGGCGGCCAGGCGCTGAAGTCCACGCGCGAGGTGTCCGCCCACTGCTCCGGAGGCGTCCGCACCAGCCGCGCGGGATCGAGCGCCCCACCCGGCACCGCCCCACGCAGGGCCGATGCCTGTGACGGGGCATCATCGGCGCCCGCGCCGGCCGAGAGGGCGAGGCCCCCGGCCACCGCGAGGAGCGCCAGGGCGGCCGCCCCCGCCCGCATCCGGTGCCGACGCCGCAGCAGGTCGCCCGGGCGCGTCTGCACCGTGCAGGGATCGAACTCGTCCGACCGCAGCATGCGCCGGACCCGCTCGTGGTCGCTCCCGGCGACCTGCGCGGCGGCGCGCACGGCGTCGGCCGGATCCGGCACGCCCGCCTCGGCGAGCAACGACTGTGCGCCGTCGCCGGACAGCGACTCCAGCAGGCGCAGACCCAGTGCCGCCCGGACGGCCGCAGGAACATCCGCCAGGGCGCGGTCCAGGGTGAATTCGTCCATACCGCCGGCGCGTGGGAAGAGCCGCAGTCCTCGCACGACCGGCAGCGAAGGACGCAGCGCCGCCGGTGCGGGCGCCCTTCCCGGCCACCAGCGAGGCCTCCGCTCGTACGCCAGCGCCGAGCGCACGACCCGCAGGCGGACTCCGGCGTACGCGGGTGTGTGCGTGCCGTCGCCCGCGCGGACGCCGGACCGCGGAGCGGGGATGCCTTCCGCACCCTGCCACGGTGCGGGGCGCGTCCTGCCGTGCAGGGCCCGTTGTACCGCGGCGTGCGCGGCGAGCACCCTGCGGTGCCGGCCGAGGCGAGGGGGCAGAGTGAGATAGGCCAGGCGCACGAGGCGCGGATAGTGCTCGACGAGTGCCGCCTCGGCCTCTTTCACACCGAGGTGTGTGCCGGGACCGAGGATGCGAAGCGGCGAGGGATGGAGCGGCATGGGTGGGTGCCTTCCGAGCCGTGGGCAGAGAACCGTCACCCCGGCAAACGAGCCGATCGTGTGACGGTCACATCGGCCTCGCGGCCGACGCGCACCGTCCGCGGCCCCATCAGCGACTAGACGGACCCCTCCGGACCCTCGTCGCCCGAACTCAGCTCCTCGGCCCGCAATGCCAGATCCTGCAGCACATCGGCGGAGGTCACGTCCTCCTGCCCGGAGTCGTGGATCTGCGCGAGCGCGATGAAGGCCAGCGTGAACGCTCCGACCAGCTGCTCGACGGCGCCGCCGACCTCGCGCCCCACCAGGGCGGCCATCTCCTCGACGGTGGCGTCGGAGGGAATGGCGATGTGCGGCATCGTCTCGTTGAGAAGGGTCGTAACCATGCTTCCGCCCGCGTCGGCATCGCCGTCGCTCGTGTCCTCCTCCGCGTGGCGCTGCATCTCGCCCGCCTCCGTGAGAATGCCGATCACTCGCTTGAGGACTTCACTCTGCTCCATACGGTGAGCATAATCGCCGGGCCTTCCCCACCCGATCGCCCTCCGGTGGTGTGCCGAACGACAGCTGCCCCCGGACACCGGCAGGTGGGGCTGCCGGGCCGGGGGCTCGGGCCGTCGCCCGGGGGAGGGGCTCAGGCCGCCGTGGGCGGCCGGTCGCCCGAGATCTCGCGGATCAGCTCCGCATAGCGCCGCCCGCTGCTCTTGACCGTGCGGCGCTGGGTCTCGTAGTCGACGTGGACCAGGCCGAACCGCTTGTCGTAGCCGTACGCCCACTCGAAGTTGTCCAGGAGCGACCAGGCGAAATAGCCGGCCAGTGGCGCCCCCTTGCGCACGGCGCGGGCGCAGGCGGCGAGGTGCTCCTCCAGATACCGCGTGCGTTCCGGGTCGTGCACCGAGCCGTCGGGCCGGACGGTGTCCTGGTAGGCCGAGCCGTTCTCCGTGACGTAGATCCGCCTGGCGCCGTACTCCTCGGTGAGGCGCAGCAGCAGCTGCTCCAGGCCCTCGGAGTGGACCTCCCAGTCCATGGAGGTGTGCCGGGCCCCGGGCGGTTGTACCTGCCTGGCGTGGGGGACCGGACCGTGTGCGTCGGCGGTGACGATCTGGCGGAAGTAGTAGTTCAGCCCGAGCCAGTCCAGCGGCGCCGCGATGGCCTCCAGATCACCCGGCCGCAGGGGCAGTTCGACGCCGTAGAGGTCGAGCATGTCCTGCGGATAGCCGCGTCCGTGGATGGGGTCCAGCCACCACCGGTTTATGTGGCCGTCGGCCCGGACGGCTGCGGCGAGGTCGGCAGGGCTCTCGCTCGCGGGCTCGACCGGGCTGAGGTTGTTGACGATGCCGACGCGGGCATCCGGGGACTGGGCCCGGATCGCCCGGACGGCCAGACCATGGCCGAGGTGGAGGTGGTACGAGGCCCGGACGGCGGCCGTCAGGTCGGTCAGACCCGGCGCCATCCTCCCCTCCAGATGCCCGATCCAGGCGGAACAGAGCGGTTCGTTGAGCGTCGCCCAGTCCTTCACCCGGTCGCCGAGGCGCTCGACGACGACGGACGTGTACGCCGCGAAGTGCTCGGCGGTCTCGCGGACGGTCCAGCCGCCCCGGTCCTGGAGCGCCTGCGGCAGATCCCAGTGGTAGAGCGTGGCGAACGGGGTGATCCCGGCCTCCATCAGTCCGTCGACCAGCCGGTCGTAGAAGTCGAGCCCGGCCTTGTTCACCGGGCCGTCGCCGCCCGGCACGATCCGGGGCCAGGCCACCGAGAAGCGGTAGGCGCCCGCGCCGAGCTGCTTGATCAGGCCGATGTCCTCGGGGACCCGGTGGTAGTGGTCGCACGCCACATCGCCGGTGTCACCGTTGTCGACGGCGCCCGGAGTGTGCGAGAAGGTGTCCCAGATGGAGGGAGCGCGGCCGTCCTCCGCCACAGCTCCCTCGATCTGGTACGCGGCGGTGGCGACCCCCCAGGTGAAGTCGTCCGGTAGCGCGCTGAAGTCGTTCACCGACTGCCCTTCCGTATCGGTCACTTGACGGCTCCCGCGGTGAGCCCGGCGACGAGGTAGCGCTGCAGGAGCAGGAATCCCGCGACGACGGGCACGCTGACGACGAGCGAGGCGGCCATGACCTGGTTCCAGTACACGTCGTTCTGGGTGGCGTAACCCTGCAGGCCCACCGCGAGGGTGCGGGTGGCGTCATTGGTCATCACGGAGGCGAACAGCACCTCGCCCCACGCCGTCATGAACGCGTACACGGATACGGCGACGATCCCCGGCACAGCGGCCGGCACGACCACCCGGAACAGGGCGCGGACCGGCCCGCAGCCGTCCACCATGGCGGCCTCGTCCAGGTCCCTCGGGATGGAGTCGAAGTAGCCGATCAGCATCCAGATGGAGAAGGGCAGCGAGAAGGTCAGATACGTGAGGATCAGCCCGCCCCGTGAGCCGTACAGGGCCAGACCGGTGCTGTTCCCGATGTTGACGAAGATCAGGAACAGCGGGAGGAGGAAGAGGATCCCCGGGAACATCTGCGTGGACAGCACCGTGACGGTGAAGACACGCTTGCCGCGGAAGCTGTAGCGGCTCACCGCATAGGCGGAGAAGACCGCGATCACCACGGAGGAGACGGTCGCGGCCCCCGCCACGATCAGCGAGTTCACGAAGTACTTGGCGAGCGGGACGGTGTCCCAGATGTCGAAGTACGGCTGCACGGTCAGCCCGTGAGGGATCCACTGGAACTTCCCGGACACCTCCTGGAGCGGCTTCAGGGAACTGCTGATCATCACGTAGACCGGCAGCAGGACGAACCCCGTGAGCAGGGTCAGGACGATGCGCCGGGTCCAGAGGAAGGACTGGGGCGCCGCCATGGGGGACCGGACGCGTGACCGGGCGGGGCTAGGCATCGGCGCCCTTCCTTCCGCGTGAGGTGAGGAACAGGTAGACGGCCGTCACGACCAGGAGGAAGAGCAGCAGCAGCACGGACATCGCGGAACCGGTGCCGAAGTTCCAGGTGACGAAGGACGACTGGTAGATGTGGATCGAGATGAGGTCCGCGCTCGACGGAGCCGCTTTCCCGAACAGCACGTAGGGCGTGTTGAAGTCGTTGAACGTCCAGAGGAACAGGACGAGGACCAGGACCTGGTTGACGGGCCGGAGCGAGGGCAGCGTGATCCTGCGGATCTGCTGCCAGATGCCCGCGCCGTCGATCGAGGCGGCCTCGTACAGTTCGCGGGGGATGTTCTGGAGCCCCGCCATCACGATGAGGAAGGCGAAGGGCCAGCCCTTCCAGACCGAGACGATGATCAGCGCGTAGACGCTGTTGTCGCCGATCAGCCAGAAGGACGGCTGGTCGGTCAGGCCCAGCTGGTCGTGCAGGACGTGGTTGACCAGCCCGTCGTCCCTCTGGAACATGAACGCCCAGGTGATGACCGCCGCGTAGACGGGCAGGGCGTACGGGACGAGGAAGACGGTGCGCAGGAAGCCCCGGCCCCGGAAGTTCTCCTGCAGCATGATCGCCGCGGTGACGCCGAAGAGCCATGCGAGACCGACGGCGAAGAAGGTGAAGACACAGGTGACGAAGAAGGAATGGAGCAGGGCCTCGCCGATCGGCGCGTCGAAGTCGACGGCGATCTCGTAGTTGTCCAGGCCCGTCCAGGGCGCCGCGCCCCAGTTGTTGATGAAGAACTGGGTGAGCTGGCGGAAGCTCATCACGATGCCGACGATCATCGGGATCAGATGGACGAGGAGTTCGAGCAGGACGGCCGGGAGGAGCAGGAGATAGGGCAGTCCGCCGCGGCGGATCCGGTCGGGGATGCGCGGCATTCTGCGGCGCGCACCCCCGCTGCCCCGGCTCGTGACCCTGGTCGACTTGTCGACCCCGGGGTCCGTGGTCACGGTGGCGGTCATGGAGAAAGCCTCACTGCTGCATCGTCTGCTGGGCCTTTTCGAGGCGCGCCTTGACTGATTCGGTGGTGACGGGGGTGCCGCCCGCGGCGTCCGCGAAGAGTTCCTTGACCGCGGTGCCGACCGCTGTCTCGAACTGCGACTCGTTCGGCACCTGGGGGAGCGGGGCGGCGCTGGTGGCGAGGGTGTCGCGCAGGACCTTGAGCTCCGGGGCGGCGAACGCGGGATCCGACTGGGCGGCCTTGACGGGCGGGATCGAGCCGTAGGTCTTGCAGAGGATCTTCTGCTCCTCGTCGCTCGTCATGAACTTCACAAACTTCTTCGCGCCGTCGATGTTCCTGGTGTTCTTGAACACCGCCATGTTGATGCCGGCCACCATGGAGTTGGTCTGCTTGTCCGCGCCCGGCGCCCCGGCCGGCACGGGGACGGGAGCCACGCCCCAGTCCTCCGGCTTCATGCCCTGGGCGGCGAAGGTGGTGGCGGCCGCCTGCCACAGGACCATGGCCGTCTTGCCCTTGGCGAAGTCCGTCAGCGACTGGTTCTGGGCGTACTCCGCGTTGCCCGGAGCGATGATCTTGTCCTTGGCCATGAAGTCGACGTACTGCTTCACGGCGGCGACGGCTCCGTCCGAGGTGAAGTCCGCCTTGCCCTCCTCGTCGAAGAAGTCCGCGCCGTGCTGCTGCCCCAGGACGAACGTCTGGTGGATGTTGTTGCTGAGGTTCGAACCCTCGGCGCCGAGGGCCCACTTGCCGTCCTTGGAGAGCTTCTTGCCGTCCACGACGAGCTGGTCCCAGGTGGCGGGCGGTGTGGTGATGCCCGCGTCCGCGAACATCTTCTTGTTGTAGTAGAGGGCGTACGACAGCGAGTAGAGCGGCACCGCGGCGGGGGGCTCGCCCTCCTTGCCCGCGGAGGCGACCGCCGAGTCGATGAAGCGGTCCCGGCCGCCGATCGCCTCGAAGTTCTTGTCGTCCCAGGGGAGCAGTGCGCCGGTGGCCTGGAGTGATGCCGACCAGGTGTTGCCGATGTTCAGCACGTCCGGGCCCTGCCCCGACGTGGTGGCGGCGAGGATCCGGTTCAGCAGGTCGGCCCAGGGGACGACCTCCAGCTTCACCTTGATCCCGGTCTCCTTCTCGAACTTCTTCAGCTCGGGGGTGAGGATCTTCTTGTCTGCCTCGATGCTCGGGCCCTGGTTGGACGCCCAATACGTCAGGGTCTTCGGTGACTCGTTACTGCCGCCGTCCGACGACGTCCCGCCGCCGCAGCCGGTGACACCGGCTGCGACGGATACGGCGAGGGTGATCGCTGCTGCGGCTCTGAGGTGACGCATGAAAGGTGGCCCCTTTCCGGGGAGGCGCGCTTCGGGATCCGAACGCCCCTTCGCTCTTAATTTAAGATGTGATTTAAGAGGTGAAGAAAGTGCGCGTCAAGAGTCGGGGCCGGGGTATGTTGCCGGGACGAAGGGAGCAACATGGCTGAGCGCAGCAGACGGACCGTGCGTGACCTGCGAAGGGGCAATCGGGCGCGGGTATTGCAACGGTTGTATTTCGACGGTCCGCTGAGCCGTCAGGAGCTGGGGCCCGCGACCGGGCTGAGTTCGGGCTCCATCAGCAACGTGGTCGCGGAGCTGGCCTCGGAAGGGCTCCTGGAGGAGGCGGGCATCGTCGACTCCGACGGGGGGCGCCCCCGTACTCTGCTGCGGATCGCCCCGGGCGGCGGGCTGTTCGTGGGCATCGACATCGGTGAGACCCGGGTGCGCGTCGAGCTGTTCGATCTCTCGCTGACGGAGCTCGCACGCACCGACCGGCTGCTGGCCCAGCACGGATACGACGTCGAGCGGATCGTCGGCCATGTCCGTTCGGGCGTGTCCGACGTCCTGCGCGACGCGGGCGCCGACCCCCGCATGCTGCTCGGCATCGGCATCGGCGTGCCCGGCATCATCGAACGCGACGCCCCACGGACCGCGGGCGGCCCAGGAGCGGTCGTACACGGTCAGACCATCGGATGGAGTGCCGTCCCCTTCGAGCGCCTGCTGCGCGAGGTCGTGCACGTGCCGCCGGAAGTGCCGTTCTTCATCGACAACGGCGCGAAGACGCTGGGGCAGGCCGAGATGTGGTTCGGCGGCGGCCGGGGTGCCGGTGCGGCGGCCGTCGCCCTGATCGGCTCGGGAGTGGGCGCGAGCGTGAACCGGGGGGACATCCTCGACGAGGACCTCTCCAACGCGGCCCTGGAGTGGGGCCACACCACGGTGCAGCTGCGGGGCCGCCGGTGCCGCTGCGGCTCCATAGGCTGTCTGGAGGCGTACGCCGGTGCGGAGGCGATGCGGGAGCGCTGGCACGAGGCGGGCGGCCCGCTGCCCCGGGACGCCGACGACGAGACCGCCCTCGCCGCGCTGCTCATGGCGGCCTATCCGGGGCCCGGCGGTACGGCCCCGGACCCGGTGGCGGTCTCGATCCTGGACGAGACGGCCGAGTGCCTGGGCGCGGCCCTGGCCGATCTGGTCAACCTGTTCCTGCCCGAACGCATCCTGCTCGGCGGTTGGGCGGGCCTGCTCATCGGCCCCCACCTGCTCCCGCAGATCCGCCGGTACGCCCAGGAGTACGCGCTCAAGCACGCGGTCGCCCGGACCACGATCGACATGGGCCACCTGGGTCCGGACGCGGTCACCGTGGGCGCCGCGACCCTTCCCCTGTCCGACTTCCTGGCGCGCGGCGGCACCCGTCCCGCGCGGAATCCGCTCCCGGTGACCGCGACCGCCCCGGATCGTTCGGCGCCGAAACGCAGCCGCAGCGTGGCGGGCTGAGCCGCGCCGTGGTCTGCCCGGTGGCCGCACCGCGGTGCGGCGC
>NZ_JBHWZS010000342.1:0-9003 GCF_042728155.1 Streptomyces sp. NPDC060209 | reverse complement strand
GCCTCCTACGGGGGAGTGCGGACACCGACGATTTCACAGGCAGTCGCAGCCGGTGGCATAGAACAGCAGGAAGACGGCCGTCGCGGCGGTCAGGGTGAAGCCGACCGTCGTCACGGCGGCGACGCCCCGACGGCGGCGACCCCGCGCGGGGTCGCGGAAGGTCACCCAGGCGCCGTGGGCGAGGAAGAGGCTGAGCAGTCCGCCACCTACGACGGTCAAGCGCGGGCTCAAGGACCAGCTCAGGTAGGCGATGAAAACCAGGCAGACGAGCAGGGCGCAGGCCAGCAGGCTGAGGAGTGCCTCGGCGATCGTTTCCCCGACCGTCTCCACCAGGAACTCGCCGATGCCCTTCGCTGCCCTACGGACCCCCACGGCGCTCCTCGCTCCTGGCGAACTGTCGGGGCCCCCGTGCGGGCCCGGTAGGAGGGACCCGGACGGGGCCGGAATGGTTGCCATGCTGCACCAGTTCGCACCGCGCTCGCTCACGGGAACCGATCGCGGACCTCGGGAGGAACTGCTTCAGTGTGAGGGGTATCGCTCACCGACCGACCGACCGACCGACCGACCGACCGACCAACCGACCGACCGACCGACCAACCAACCGGACAGGACCCCCGAGGCGTGGACGTCGAGATCCTCCCGCACCTGCGTGACACGGCCGCCCAGTTCGGGGCCGGTGTTCCCTACGCACTGAAAGTAGTGGCCGGCCGGCTCGCCGACGACCCGGACATGGGTCTGCCCTCGGGTCTGCCGGGCATCCTCACGGTGACCCTCGACGGCGACCTCTTCGAGGACTGCCCCGCCCTGGCCATCGGTTACATCCGCGAGCCGGAGCGGATCGAGATCCGGTACGTGAACCTGGATTCCTCCACCGAGCCCGCCGCGGACGCGCAAGACGAAGAGCAGGACCGGGAGCAAGTACAGCCGGCCGATCCTGTTGCCGCCGCGGTCACCGTGCGGGAGGTCGCCGACGCCTGGCGTCGCATCACCAGCTGGCTCCAGGACAACGCCCACGACTCCTACGCTGCGCTCCACGCCGGTGCCGGCCCCGCTGCCATCGCAGCCCTGGAGGGCGACCTCGGCATCGAGATACCCATCGAGCTGCGCGTCCTGTGGCTGCTGACGGCGGGCGACGCCGGGGCCAACGGCTGGGGATGTCTGCCGGGCAACCGGGCTCTGATGACTTTGGACGCCGTGACCGCCGCCTACCAGCTGAAGATGGATGCCCAGACCCGCCAGGACACACTTGATACCGACCGCCCCGGAGACGACCGGATCACCGTGTGGAAGCCGACCTGGATACCGGTTGTCGCCCTCGGCCCGGCTGACAGCACCTCAGGGCTGTACCTGGACGCCTCGACCGGCTACTTGGGCCGGTGGTCCCGCTACAACGACTGCCCCGGCGAAGAACTCGACACGCTGGTCACCTACCTGGAAGAGGCCGCCGACATGCTCGAAGCACCGGCCCTTGCGACCCGGGACGAGCCCGGCCTGATCGGTGGGGTGCTGGTGTGGCGCAGTAGTGTCGGCCCCGCACGGGAAGGCCGGTGGCAGCCCCTGACCGGCTGACCGAAGCAGTTGCTGACCTCGTGGTGCCGGTGTCGTCCGGTCTCCGGACAGCCGCACCAAGGCTTCCCACGTGCGAAGACCGCTTCACCTGACTGCCGGCAAGTGACCGGTGGACGGCGAACTGTCGGAAAACCGGGCGACGTCCACCGTTCCGGCTGACACGCTGGCGTTCATGCCCAAGCCGGTGACTGCGAGACAACGACTTGCCGCGCTTCGCAGATACGCGGCCTTGAACGGGGAGGACTTCAACGGCCAGGATCTTGCTTCCGCTCGTACGTCGCAGTTGTGGTTCACCCGCTGCTCGTTCATCCGGGCCGATCTACGCCATGCCACCCTGGACGGTTGCCGGTTCAAGCTCTGCGACCTCAGCGGCGCAGACCTGCGCGGGGCCTCGCTGCGCGGGGTCAGCTTGGCCGGATGCGACCTACGGGGTGCTGACCTGCGCGACACCGATCTGACCGGCGCCACGCTCGGACGGGTGAACACGGGCACGCCCCCGTTCGGACTGACCGACGTCACCCGGGCCCGGTTCGAAGGAGCGTCCCTGCGCGATGTCCGGACCGAGGGCGTCGTCGGGTGGCCACCGGGGCATGGCGAGAGATAGTAGGCCCTTGGCCCGTCCGCCGGGTCGGCTCCGGTCCAGCACCGCACTCTGCGTGCGGTCTGCCCGGCGCCCTTGGTCCGCCTGGCGGACGTCCGTGTCACGGCGCAGACTGGCCAGGGACGACGGCAGTCCGGAAAGGCCTGGGACAATGGGCGACTACGTGGACCTTCCTGGTGTCAGGACGTGGTACGAGACCGAGGGCGCCGGCGATCCGTTGGTCCTGCTGCACGGAGGCTTCTGCACCAACGACACGTGGGGGGCGCAACGCGCCGACCTCGCAGCCGAATACCGCGTCTTCCTGCCCGAGCGGCGCGCGCACGGGCACACCCCTGATGTCCCAGGAGCGCTCTCGTACCAGGACATGGCCGACGATACCGTGGCGTTCCTGGAGACGGTCGTGGGGGGACCGGCACATCTCGTGGGCTGGAGCGACGGGGGCGTCGTCGCGTTGCTCGTCGCTATGGCCCGGCCCGACCTGGTCCGCAAGGCCGTGGTGATCGGGGCCAATTTCCGCCCCTCCTCCGAGTGCTTCGTCGAACCGGCGATGGTCGATGCGATGACGCCGGGCGGGGCCGATCTCACCTTCTTCCGGGAGATGTACGAAGCCGTCGCGCCGGACGGCGCGGACCACTGGCCGGTGGTGGCGGCGAAGGTGATCGACATGTGGCGTACCCAGCCGACGCTCACCACCGGGGACCTGGCCCGTGTAGAGGCACCTGTCCTCATCATGGTCGGCGATGACGACATGATGACGCTGGAGCACACGACCGCGCTGTACCGTGCGATCCCGGGCGCCCAGTTGGCCGTCGTCCCCGGTGCCTCCCACCTGGTTCCGCTGGAGAAGCCGGCCCTTGTCAACCGTCTGATCCTCGACCACTTCGCGCAGGACGAGGTGGAGACGATGCTGCCCATCCGGCGCGCGCCGAAGCCCGGAGCCACGGACGGCGCTGCGGCCTGACTCGCTGCCAGGCTTGTTCGGAATCCTGCTCACGCGTTCTTGGAACCCACCGTCCGTGGCCACCACCAGCCGCACCACGGATGCTCCGCACCGGACCGTCAGTCCTTCCTGCGGTCCCAGGGGTCTCCGATCCAGCTGTCGAAAGAAGGGATCAAAGCCACGAGGGCGGCTCCTAGCCGCCAGTCCAGCCCTGGTGCGTTCAGATGCACCGTGTCCCCGGACGACTTGAACTCCAGTGGGACCTGTCCTCCGGTGCGCCACTTGATACGGCGAGGGCCGCGTGGGAAATCACCTCCGCCACCACCGAACAGGGCCGCCACGATGATGAGCGGCAGCAGGGGCGAACAGAGCCACCACACGCACCACCAGAACAGCCGGCCTTTGTATCCCAGTGCGTCGGGACTGCCTGGGCAGCCCACCGTCCAGCGTGTGCGCAGTCCCCGGTGGAACGCCTGGTCGCGCGTGATCTCACCAAGCACTTCACCCTGCGGGCTGACCACCTGGAACTGTGCCCGTCCGCTGCCCGCAGAGACGGTGACCAGGGTGGCGACCCGCGCTGTGCGGTCCTCGTCCGCCCACAGGACGAAGGAGCGGGCGCCACTCTTCCGGGCGTCGAGATAGGCGGATATGCCGTTGGGCTGCAACTCGCGTTCCACATAGGCGACCGGTCGCGAAGAGCCCGGCCCGTCGGCGAAGTTGATCCGGCAGTCGAGCTGCCCGCCGGGGGTGGTCCTCAGTCGCCGCAGCGCTTGCAGGGTCAGAGTGCTGGTCACCCGAGGGGCTCCTTCACGCGTCTCTGTGCCGAATGGTCAACACGAAGGGACGCCTGCGTGCTCCCAGCAGTTCCTCATCCGTCCAAGCCCGTCCAGCCTGTACGGAGAGCCCGGGCAGCACACCGCCCCCGTGCCGACCTCCAGCGACGTCACGCCCGACAGCCTGCGGTGCCGGACGCTATCGGTGACCATGTCCTTGAACACCGCCATCGCGCCGAAAGCTGCGGTGACTTCGGATCGCCAGCCGGCGGACGCCTTTTCGGACGCATGCGGCTTGCTGCGTGCCACCCGAACCATGCCGGGTCATCGAGCGGCCGGCCTGGGCCCTGCTCAGTGGGGTGTGTGTCCGCTCCGGTATCCGCTCTGACACCCGGCGCCGCCGATGTAGTAGGCGTTGAGGTAGTTCGGACCGGCACCTGGCAGCTGCGTGGGGCCGGGGCCGACGCAGAGGTGGAAGTCGTTCGCGCTGCCGCCCCCTCTGACGTCGACATGGATCAGCACCGTCGTCTCGCCGCAGTGGTTGTATGCGGCGAACTGGGATTCCCGGACGTTGTACCGGAAGAAACCGCACTGTGCGGCCGAGCTCGCGTCTGCCTGCCGCACTTCTGGACCACGGACGGATTCGGCGGAGGCCGTACCCCCGGGCATCACCATCGCAGTCGCGATGAGCGCGCTCGACGCCACCGCGCAGGCGAGTCGGGGAGAATTGACCAGGGAGAGCTTCACGAACATTCCTTACGGCGAGCCATAACGATGGACGACGAGCTGATTGAGTTCGCCTGGTGCCAAGACGCCGACTACACGACTGCACCGACACGAACACCTTAACTCCACGTGATCGAACTGTGGCCCTATGCCACTGAATCGAGTGGTGGGGCGAGGCGAAACCCTCGAAAGTGGAGCCTTCCGGACGGTCCGGGCCAGAACTCGCGATCTGGCGAGCCTGCAGGTCGGGCTCGCCATCGCTCCCGAGCTGTTCCACTTGCCGCCCTTCGACGCCTACGAGCCGCAGCATCGGGCATCGCATGAACCAGCGTTGAGGACCCCGGGGCCCCGGATCGCGGCCCCTGGCCGATATCGCTACCTCGGGAACGCTGCGAGATCGATGCGGCAAGACGAGCAGGCACCCTGCTGGGCGTCCCACCTGACGACGCATCACGGCCACCATACGGACACATGGGGGGCTGTACGTGTGGCGTTCATCTATTCGACGGAATGCCGTCAGGAACCCCGTGGATGTTTCGGCCATGGACATCCCTCGTTTCGGAATTCCCGAGAAGCTCGCCGACCGCATGAGCATGGCCGAGCAGCACGAATACCTGCGCGCCCGACTCACCAGGCGTGGCGTGCTCCGTACGAGCGCAGCGACCGCGGCTGTCGCGGGCACCGGTCTGGCCTCGAGCTTCGCCTCCCCGCCCGCGTACGCCGCCGCGCCGGAAGCGGTCACGTCACGCCGGAGCTCGACGCAGGTCAACGGGTCGCTGGTCGCTCCCTTCGGCCGGCACCTTGCCTACGGGGCCGACGCGAAGACGCAGATGACGGTCTCCTGGCAGGTTCCCTTCGCCGTGAAGCGGCCCTACATCAGGATCGGGAACAAGCCTTGGGCGCTCAGCCGCAAGATCGACGCCGAGGTGCGGCACCTGACGACTCCGCTGCTCAACGACGGCAAGATCGCGGCCGCCGAGCAGTTCTACGTACACGCGGCCCTGGAGCGGCTGAAGCCCGGCACGACCTACTACTACGGTGTGGGCCACGACGGGTTCGACCCCGCCGACACCCGCAATCTCGGCACGCTCGGCACTTTCACCACGGCGCCCCCGCGCGCCGAGTCCTTCACCTTCACGGCCTTCGGCGACCAGGGTGTCAGCTACCACGCGCTCGGCAACGACCAACTGATCCTTGGACAGAACCCGGCCTTCCACCTACACGCGGGCGACATCTGCTACGCCGACCCGTCCGGCTCCGGGCAGACCACCGACACCTACGACGCCCGCACCTGGGACCAGTTCTTGGCCCAGACCGAGACGGTGTCCAAGACCGTGCCGTGGATGGTGACCACCGGCAACCACGACATGGAAGCCTGGTACTCGCCCGACGGCTACGGCGGCCAGAACGCCCGCTGGACGCTGCCTGACAACGGCCCGGACCCGGTCAACCAGCCTGGCGCGTACTCCTTCACGCACGGCAACGTCGGCGTGATCGCGCTCGACGCCAACGACGTCTCGTACGAGATCCCGGCCAATTTCGGCATCAGCGACGGAAGGCAGACCCGCTGGCTGGACCGTCGCCTGGGAGAGCTGCGGGCCCGTCACGACATCGACTTCATCGTGGTGTTCTTCCACCACTGCGCGTTCTCCACGACCAACGCGCACGCCTCGGACGGTGGGGTGCGCGACGTCTGGGTGCCGCTCTTCGAGAAGCACCAGGTGGACCTGGTCATCAACGGTCACAACCACGTCTACGAGCGCACCGACGCGATCCTGAAGAACACGGTCCGGCGCGCGGTCCCGATCGGCGAGCGCACCGACCCGACGCGGGACGGCATCGTGTACGTCACGGCCGGCGGTGCGGGCAAGGCGCTGTACGACTTCCCGGCACCGGACAGCTACGAGGGTCACGTAGCGGACCAGGAGAGTGTGAACACGTACCACGTGGTCAAGGGCGGCGGAAAGGCGACCGAGACCGTGGAATGGTCCCGGGTGCGCTACACCGGCTTCTCGTTCCTCGCGGTGGAGGTCGAGACCGGCCCGCACGCCCGGATGAAGGTCACAGCGCTCGCCGAGTCGGGAGAGCGTGTCGACCACTTCGAGATCAGCCGGGACTGAACGGCCAGGGGCGGGGACGAGCGGCCGAACGCTGGTACCCCGCCTCGGTCGGCGACCGGACGGGGGCGGATCCACCCTGCCAACGAATATCCACGTCCGTACGACCGGATGGTGCTGCCACCCGTAGCCGTCGCGTTGGCCACCTCGATCCCGGAGGCGGGACAAGCATGCGTCGTCCGGGGCGCAGTGGGTACGCGAGGTGCGACAACGGCCCGACCCGCACCAGAATGGGCGAGCACCGAGGGAGCAACGACATGACGGACCGCAGGCCCCAGGGAACCGCCTACACCGGGGCGGAGGGCAGCCCACCGCCGACACCCGCCGACATGCCCGACCAGCAGGCCCAGGAAGGTGAGGACGCACTCGACGTGATTCTCCCGCCGCGTGCGGCCGAGCCGGACGCCGACGTGCCCGACCCAGACGAGGCCGGCTCGGGCCGCAAGGCCGCCCGCAACGCCGGAGTGCACCCGGAGCATCCCGCCCCGGACGAGTCGACGGGCTGACTCCGGGCCCACCTACCCGGCGGCCCACTCCGCCGGACGCAACTCATACGAGTCCACCGGGCGCTCGACCGCGTCCTGGCCGCCCAGCACTTCGCGGACCCTGGATGTTGCAGTAGCGTCCGGTGGGGGAGGTCCGTTGATGAGTTTGCGACTGGCGGCATATGCCGTGTGTGTCGAGAAGGGGCGGGTACTCCTCGCCTGTCACGTATCGCCGAAGGGCGAGACCAACTGGACTCTTCCGGGCGGCAGGGTCGAGCACGCGGAGGATCCGTTCGATGCGGTGATCCGGGAGGTCGCTGAGGAGACGGGCTGCGACGCAGTGGTCGAACGTCTGCTGGGTGTGGACTCAAGGCTCATCCCCGCAGCCGAACGCACCGTCCCCGGCGGACCGGAACACCAGAACGTCGGCATCTTCTACCAGGTCCGCATCACCGGCGGCCAACTCCGGCCGGAGCCGAATGGTGAAGTCGCCGAGTCGGTCTGGACTCCGATTCCCGACGTCGCCGACCTGCGCCGGTCATCGTTGGTCGACATCGGCCTCGCCTTGGCGCGGACCCTGCCGGCAGCCGGCCACGTCGCTCCGGTCCCGGTCGGCGGACTGATCCAGCACTGAGGCAACCGCCGACATCCACCTGGCCTTTTGGCCGTCATCCGGCCCGGGTGATCGGCCGGAAAGGGTCCAGCAGAGCCGCATTCCGTCGATTCGCTCCCGGGCCGCGGACCACAAGGGCGCGAGCCTGCAAAGCTCCACGCGGACAAGCGATACGACTACGCCAGCCTGCGCCGATGACGCGAACGGGGCGGCGTACGCCGACGCGATGTCTGAGTACGCCACCCTGGAGCTGAACGAGCTGTGGACCCGGCCCTCGACGGGCTGACCGGTCCCTTTCCCGTTACTTCGGGTCGCGGTCGAACAGTGACTTGGACCAGAAGTAGCCGAGGACCGTGAGACCCAGGCACCAGGCGACGGCGAGCCACCCGTTGTGGCCGATCTCGCTGCCCAGCAGAAGGCCCCGGAGTGTTTCGATGGCGGGGGTGAACGGCTGGTACTCGGCGATCGGCTGGAACCAGCCCGGCATCGCGTCGACCGGAACGAAGGTGCTGGAGATGAGCGGCAGGAAGATCAGCGGCAGGGCGTTGTTGCTCGCTGCCTCGGCGTTCGGGCTGGACAGTCCCATACCGACCGCGATCCAGGTGAGTGCCAGGGCGAACAGCGTGAGCAGCCCGAATGCCGCGACCCACTCCAGGACGGTGGCATCCGTTGACCGGAACCCGATGGCCACCCCCACGGCCCCGACGAGGACCACACTCATGACGCACTGCAGCACGCTGCCGAGGACGTGCCCGATGAGCACCGACTCGCGAGGGATCGCCATCGTCCGGAAGCGGGCGATGATGCCCTCGTTCATATCGGTGGAGACGGAGACGGCGGTGCCGACCACGGTGGAGCCGATGGTCATCAGCAGGATGCCGGGGACGAGATACGCGATGTACTCGGACCGGTCAGCCCCGCCGTCCCCGATGCCGGCGCTCATCACGTCGCCGAAGATGTAGACGAAGAGGAGCAGGAGCATGACCGGGGTGAGTAGCAGGTTCAGTGTGAGGGACGGGTAGCGGCGGGCGTGCAGCAGGTTGCGGCGCAGCATGGTGGATGAGTCGCGTACGGCGAGGGAGAAGGTGCTCATCGGGCTGTCTCCTTGGGCTGGGCGGGGACGGTGGTGGCGGTGAGGGCGAAGAAGACGTCGTCGAGGTCGGGGGTGTGGACGGTGAG
>NZ_JBHWZS010000341.1:0-9030 GCF_042728155.1 Streptomyces sp. NPDC060209 | reverse complement strand
CCGCCGGACCCGCCGGACCGGCACCTGCCCGCCCTGCGGGTCCGGCCCGTCAGTTCGCCTCGACGGTCTCCGGGGCCGGCGGCTCCAGCCGTGGAGCGAGCCAGGTCGGTACGCCGCCCAGCAGCCGGAACAGCCGGCCCGCCTCGGCGCGCAGCCGGGCGGCCGCCTCGGGCTCCGGCTCGGCGTCCGCGAGCGAGATGAGCGCCGGAGCCGTACCCACGAGATAGCCCAGCTCCTCCCTTATCCGCAGGGACTCCGCGAAGCCGTGCCGCGCCTCGGCCAGTTCGCCCTCTCGCAGGGCGAGCGAGGCGAGGTGCCGCCAGGTGAAGGAGAGCAGGAGCTCGTCGCCCCGGGCCGTCGCGCCGGCGTGCGCCCGGCGGTAGGCGGCGCGGGCGGACTGGGGTGAATCGGCGATGTTCTGGGCGATCAGGCCCCGGCGGAAGTCCAGCAGCGGGCGGCCGGGGGCCACGGGGGAGAGCAGGGCGGCGGCCCTGCTGAGCGCCACGCTGGCCTCGTCGGCCCGGTCGCGCGCCCCGAGCAGGGTCGAGGCGTAGGCGAGATAGCCGCGCTCGCAGGCGGCCGCTCCGCGCTCGGAGTCGTCCTGGGCGAGCGCCTCGGCGGTGCGCAGCGCGTCCTCGGCGTCCGTCCATCCGGTGCCCGTGTAGAGGCACCGTTCCGTGAGCAGCGAGGTCCGCTGGAGAGCGGCCGCGGGGTCGGTGGCCGCCCGTGGCCCGAGCAGCGCGGCAGCGTCCGTCCAGCAGGCTCGTGAGCGCAGCCGCCATACCGCGGTCTGGAGCGGCGGATCGTCATCTGCTGTCGTTCCGGAACCAGACATGGCGGTATGCGCCACATTGCCCTCCCCGAGCGCGCCATCGAGCTGTGGAGGCCGGCCGGCGAACGCCGGTCGGCCAGGGTCTGCGCGCATCTCAGCACGGAATGGCACGCCGGGCCAAGGGGTGGGATCAATGTCAGGTGAAAGATTTCACAATCACCTGGAGCCCCGGAGGGCTGTGGTAAGCCCCAGAAGTCAGCTCATACGCAGGGCGAGGAAGAAGTCGAGCTTGTCCTCGAGGCGCGAAAGGTCACGTCCCGTCAACTGCTCGATGCGTCCGACGCGATAGCGCAGTGTGTTGACGTGAAGGTGCAGCCGGGCCGCGCAGCGGGTCCAGGAACCGTCGCAGTCCAGGAAGGCCTCCAGGGTCTCGATCAGCTCCGCGCGGTGCCGCCGGTCGTAGTCGCGCAACGGGTCCAGGAGCCGGGCGGTGAAGGCGCGGCGGACGTCGTCCGGGACGAACGGCAGCAGCAGGACGTGCGAGGCGAGCTCGTGGTGGCCCGCCGCGCAGACCGGGCCCGGCCGTGCCGCGGCGACCCGGCGGGCGTGCCGTGCCTCCTCCAGCGCACCGCGCAGCCCCTCGGCGGAATGCACGGCCGCGCTGACACCCAGTGTCAGGCGGCCGTCGTCCCCGAGGCCGGCGGAGAGCGGCGCGCGGACGGTGTCGAGCAGGGCGTCGGCGTGCAGCGCGGTGTCCCGCTGTTCCGGACCGCCCGATTCCTCCGACGCGTCGGCCCCGTCGGCGCCCGGGGAGGCGAGCGCGTTCAGCGGTACGAGGGCGACGGCTTCCTCGCCCGTGTGCGCCACGGCGATCCGGTCCGCCGAGTCGGGGCCCGTCACCGCCGGGTCGACCAGGATCTCCTCCAGCAGGGCCTGCGCGGCCTGGCCGCCCGACAGGTACGTGTCCTCCGCCGCCCACTCGACCCGGGCCACCACGACCTGCCAGTGCGGAGCCGTGCCCAGGCCCGGCAGCAGGACCGGGGCGGCCACCCGCAGCCTGGCCGCGATCTCGGCGGGGGCGGCGCCCGTCTGGACCAGCTCCAGGACCTCCTGGGCGAGTCTGCGGCGTACCGCGCGTGCGGCGTCACGGCGGTCCCGTTCGACCGCGATCAGCTGGGTGACGCCCTGGAGCAGGTCCAGACGGGCCGCCGGCCAGTCGCCGGCGTCGGCCGCCACGGCGAGCAGCCAGTCGGAGAGCACGGACTCACGCACATCGCGGGACGGGGCGGGCAGAGCTCCCCGGCCGATGTTCCGGATCGGGAAGAGCGAATAGGCCGTGCCGTCCACCTCCGCCCGGTGCGGCCCCGGGCGGCCGGTGCGGGTCGCCGCGAGATGCCGGCCGGCCAGCTGCGCGCCGACGTGAGGGGGCAGGGGCTCGCCCGCTCCGGCGATCTGCCGGCCCGTGGGGGACAGGACCCAGGCGCGCAGGTCCAGGTCGGAGGTGAGCAGGTCGAGGACCACCTCGGGGCCGCCGCCCGCCGGGCCCGAGGTCATCAGCCTGCGGTGGCGGTCGACGACCGCGGCGAGGTCGCCGGCCCGCTCGCCGGAGACCTGGCGGACCACGTGTTCGGTGATCGTCGCGAACGCCACGGTCTCGTTGACCGCGAAGAGCGGGAGCCGGTTCCGCAGACACGCCTCGACCAGATCGTCGGGGACGGCCCCGAGCTCCGCCTCACCCGCGGCCAGACCGGCCACCCCGGCATTCGTCAGGAGCCGGACGAACGGCTCCGAGTCCGAGGCGTCCCGGCGCCACGCCAGACCTGTGAGGACCAGCTCCCCGCCGGAGAGATAGCGGCTGGGGTCGCGCAGGTCGGTGGTCATGACGCCCCGGACCGAACGGTCCAGCTCGTCCTCGCCGCCGAGCAGCCGCAGGCCCAGAGCCTCGGTGTCCAGCAGTGCGCGCAGCCGCATCGTCGATTGCCGCCGATCTCTTCGTGGGTGCGGGGGGACGGCGGACGTCACCTGTGAATTGCGGTGAGGTTACCGGTGCCCGCCATTCGTTCGAATCTACAAGACAGGGACGGGGACCAGCCAATTCCTTCATGGTTTCGGTGACTGCACCGAGTGGAGCAAGGCTTGTGTACTGGGTCACACACCGCGTCAACAACACAGGAACGGCCCCCGTCGAAGGCGGGCAGGCCGGCGGGCCGGCCGTCCCCAGCCCCAGCCGAACGACCGATCGAGAAGAAGAGAGCCACTCATGGACTTCCTTCGCCCCGCCAGCTGGGAGGAGGCGCTCGCCGCCAAGGCCGAGCACCCGACGGCTGTGCCCATCGCGGGTGGCACCGACGTCATGGTCGAGATCAACTTCGACCACCGGCGGCCCGAACACCTCATGGACCTGAACCGCATCGGTGAGCTGTCCGAGTGGCAGGTGGGCCCGGACGCCGTACGCCTCGGCGCCTCCGTGCCGTACAGCGCCGTCATGGAGCACCTGCGGGCCGAGCTGCCCGGTCTCGCCCTCGCCTCGCACACCGTCGCCTCGCCGCAGATCCGCAACCGCGGCGGCGTCGGCGGCAACCTGGGGACCGCCTCGCCCGCCGGGGACGCCCACCCGGCGCTGCTCGCCGCCGGCGCCGAGGTCGAAGCCGCGTCCGTACGGGGGACGCGGATGATCCCGATCGACGACTTCTACACCGGCGTCAAGCGCAACGCCCTCGCCCCGGACGAGCTGATCCGGGCCGTGCACATCAAGAAGGCGGACGGCCCGCAGCAGTACTCCAAGGTCGGCACCCGCAACGCGATGGTCATCGCCGTATGCGCCTTCGGCCTCGCGCTCCACCCCGGGACCCGCACGGTGCGCACCGGCATCGGTTCCGCCGCCCCGACCCCGGTAAGGGCGAAGGAGGCCGAGGACTTCCTGAACGCCGCGCTGGAGGAGGGCGGGTTCTGGGAGAGCGGAAAGATCATCACGCCGTCCGTGGCCAAGCAGTTCGCCCAGCTCGCCGCCGGGGCCTGCAACCCCATCGACGACGTACGGGGCACCGCCGCCTACCGCCGGCACGCCGTCGGCATCATGGCCCGCCGCACGCTGGGCTGGACCTGGGAGCAGTACCGCGGAGCGGGACGCGCCCTCGAAGGAGCTGCTTAACCATGCGAGTGAATTTCACGGTCAACGGCCGGAAGCAGGAAGCCGACGACGTCTGGGAGGGCGAGTCCCTCCTGTACGTCCTGCGTGAGCGCATGGGCCTTCCCGGCTCCAAGAACGCCTGCGAGCAGGGCGAATGCGGGTCCTGTACGGTCCGCCTCGACGGCGTTCCGGTCTGTTCCTGTCTCGTCGCGGCCGGCCAGGCGGAAGGCCGCGAGATCGTCACCGTCGAGGGGCTGGCGGACTACGCCAGGCACCGCGACGACTCCCACCCCGGCACCGGCTGCGCCGCCGGCACCTGCGGCACCTCGCTCGACCAGGCCCAGCGGTGGCAGGCCAGGCCCAACGACGGGCAGAGCGCCGAGGCGGCGGAACTCTCTCCGATCCAGCAGGCGTTCATCGACGCGGGCGCGGTTCAGTGCGGTTTCTGCACCCCGGGTCTGCTGGTCGCCGCCGACGAGCTGCTCGAGACCCAGCCCCAGCCGTCCGACCAGGACATCCGCGAGGCGCTCTCCGGCAACCTCTGCCGCTGCACCGGTTACGAGAAGATCCTCGACGCGGTCCGCCTCGCGGCCGCCCGTCAGGAAGAGGCGGTCCGATAGCCATGGCGCTGCACCCACGAGCCGCGTCCGTACCGGCCGGCACCCCCACCAAGATCACTCAGGGCTCCAAGACCCGGGGCGGCATCGGGGAATCCACCCTGCGCCCCGACGGCACCCTCAAGGTCACCGGCGAGTTCGCGTACTCCTCGGACATGTGGCACGAGGACATGCTGTGGGGCCACACGCTCCGCTCCACCGTCGCGCACGCCGAGATCCGCTCCATCGACATCGGCGAGGCCGTCGCCACACCCGGCGTCTACGCCGTGCTGACCTACGACGACCTGCCCGCCGAGATGAAGAACTACGGGCTGGAGATCCAGGACACCCCCGTACTGGCCCACGGCAAGGTCCGCCACCACGGCGAACCCGTGGCGCTCGTCGCCGCGGACCACCCCGAGACCGCGCGCCGCGCCGCCGCCAAGATCCGGATCGACTACGCCGAGCTGCCGGTCATCACGGACGAGGCGTCCGCGACCGCCCCCGACGCGATCCTGGTCCACGAGGGCCGCACCGACCACCACATCGGCCACGTCCCGCACCCCAACATCGTCCACCGCCAGCCCATCGTCCGCGGCGACGCCGACGCGGCCGCCGCGCGGGCCGACGTGATCATCACCGGTGACTACGTCTTCGGCATGCAGGACCAGGCATTCCTCGGTCCGGAGTCGGGCCTCGCGGTGCCGTCCGAGGACGGGGGTGTCGAGCTGTACGTCGCCACCCAGTGGCTGCACTCCGACCTCCGTCAGATCGCCCCCGTCCTCGGCCTCCCCGAGGACAAGGTCCGCATGACGCTCTCCGGCGTCGGCGGCGCCTTCGGTGGACGCGAGGACCTGTCGATGCAGATCCACGCCTGCCTGCTGGCGCTTCGCACCGGCAAGCCCGTGAAGATGGTCTACAACCGCTTCGAGTCGTTCTTCGGGCACGTCCACCGCCACCCCGCGAAGCTCCACTACGAGCACGGGGCCACCAGGGACGGCAAGCTCACCCACATGAAGTGCCGGATCGTACTGGACGGCGGGGCCTACGCCTCCGCGTCCCCGGCCGTCGTCGGCAACGCCTCCTCGCTCGCGGTCGGACCGTACGTCGTCGAGGACGTCGACATCGAGGCGATCGCCCTCTACTCGAACAACCCGCCCTGCGGCGCCATGCGCGGCTTCGGCGCGGTCCAGGCGTGCTTCGCCTACGAGGCGCAGATGGACAAGCTCGCCGCCGCCCTGGACATGGACCCGGTCGAACTCAGGCAGCTGAACGCCATGGAGCAGGGCACCCTCCTCCCCACCGGACAGCCCGTCGACTCGCCGGCTCCGGTCGCCGAACTGTTGCGCCGTGTCAAGGCCAGGCCCCTGCCGCCCGAGCAGCAGTGGCTCTCGGCCGACGCGGAGGGAAGCGCCGTGGACGTACGCGCGCTGCCCGGAGGCCTCTCCAACACGACCCACGGCGAGGGCGTCGTGCGGGGCGTCGGATACGCCGTCGGGCTGAAGAACGTCGGCTTCTCCGAGGGCTTCGACGACTACTCCACGGCCCGGGTGCGGATGGAGGTCATCAACGGCGAACCCGTCGCCACCGTGCACACCGCGATGGCCGAGGTCGGGCAGGGCGGCGTCACCGTCCACGCCCAGATCGCGCGTACCGAACTGGGCGTCAACCAGGTCACCATCCAGCCGGCGGACACCCAGGTCGGCTCCGCGGGCTCGACTTCCGCGTCCCGGCAGACGTACGTCACCGGGGGCGCCGTGAAGAACTCCTGCGAGGCCGTCCGGGAGCGGGTCCTGGAGATCGGCCGCCGCAAGTTCGGGACGTACCACCCCGCCTGGGCGACCGCCGAACTCCTCCTGGAGGGCGGCAAGGTCGTCACCGACGGCGGCGAGGTGCTCGCCTCGCTGGCCGATGTGCTGGAGGAGGAGGCGGTCGACGTCGAGCTGGAGTGGCGCCACCGGCCCACCGAGGCCTTCGACCTGCGCACCGGACAGGGCAACGGCCATGTCCAGTACTCCTTCGCCGCACACCGCGCGGTCGTGGAGGTCGACACCGAACTCGGCCTGGTCAAGGTCATCGAGCTCGCGTGCGCCCAGGACGTCGGCAAGGCGCTCAACCCGCTGTCGGTCGTGGGCCAGATCCAGGGCGGTACCACCCAGGGGCTGGGTGTCGCCGTCATGGAGGAGATCATCGTCGATCCGAAGACGGCGAAGGTGCGCAACCCGTCCTTCACGGACTATCTGATCCCCACCATCCTCGACACCCCGACCATCCCGGTCGACGTGCTCGAACTCGCCGACGACCACGCCCCGTACGGGCTGCGCGGCATCGGCGAGGCCCCGACCCTGTCGTCCACCCCGGCCGTCCTCGCGGCGATCCGGAACGCGACGGGCCTGGAGCTCAACAGGACTCCGGTGCGCCCCGAGCACATCACCGGGACCTGACGGGCCATCAAGACCCTCCGGACGGTGCGTGCCTGCCGTGAACGTCACACTTCCCCGCGCCGCGCGCCGTCCGGAGTCATCGCTCAACCGCTCCATCTGTACGAAGAGTTCGCCTCGGGCCGTCCCCCGGGTCGTGCGCCTCGCAGTCATCCCAAATCCCGCAATCACGAGAGCTCCACGCGGGTGCCCCTGTGAACCTTGGGAGTCAGGCAACATGACCCAGCAGTCTGTGGAACCCAGGACGAGCGCGGAGGACGCGGGCCCCGGCTCGCGTGTACCCGCCGGACGGTCCTGGCTCGACCGGTACTTCCACATATCCGAACGCGGATCGACCGTCGCACGCGAAGTGCGCGGCGGCGTCACGACCTTCATGGCCATGGCGTACATCCTCCTGCTCAACCCGCTCATCCTCGGCGGCGAGGACGTCGACGGCCAGCTGCTCGGCCAGTCGGGACTGATCACCGCCACCGCCCTCGCCGCGGCGGCCACCACCCTGCTGATGGGCTTCGTCGGCAAGGTGCCCCTGGCCCTCGCCGCCGGACTGAGTGTCTCCGGCGTGATCGCCTCACAGGTCGCGCCGGCCATGACCTGGCCGCAGGCCATGGGCATGTGCGTGATCTACGGGCTGGTGATCTGCCTCCTGGTCGTCACCGGCCTCCGTGAGATGATCATGAACGCCATCCCGCTGGCGCTGAAGCACGGCATCACCATAGGGATCGGGCTCTTCATCGCCCTCATCGGCCTCTTCAAGGCCGGCTTCGTCCACAAGGGCGCCGCGACCCCGCTCTCCCTCGGCCCCGCCGGCGAACTCGCCGGCTGGCCGGTCCTCGTGTTCGCCGTGACCCTGCTGCTGATCTTCATGCTGCAGGCACGCAACGTACCCGGCGCGATCCTGATCGGCATCGTCGTCGGCACGCTGGCCGCGATCGTCGTCAACGCCGTAGCCGACATCGACCCGAAGGCGTGGAGCAGCGGCCCGCCCGAGCTGACCGGCGGCGCGGTCTCCCCACCAGACTTCTCGCTCTTCGGGAACGTCGAGTTCGGCGGCTGGGGCGACGTCGGCGTGATGACGGTCGGCATGATCGTGTTCACGCTCGTCCTGGCCGGCTTCTTCGACGCGATGGCCACCATCATCGGGGTCGGCACGGAAGCGAAGCTCGCGGACGACAAGGGCCGGATGCCCGGCCTGTCGAAGGCTCTGTTCATCGACGGAGCCGGCGGTGCCATCGGCGGTGTCGCCGGAGGCTCCGGCCAGACCGTGTTCGTGGAGTCGGCGACCGGCGTCGGTGAGGGAGCCCGCACCGGGCTCGCCTCCGTCGTCACCGGGCTCTTCTTCGCCGCCTGCCTCTTCTTCACCCCGCTCACGGCGATCGTGCCCGCCGAGGTGGCCTCCGCCGCCCTGGTGGTCATCGGCGCCATGATGATGCAGAACGCCCGGCACGTGGACTGGGCGGACCGCTCGGTCGCCGTCCCGGTCTTCCTCACCGTCGTGCTGATGCCGTTCACGTACACCATCACCACCGGTGTCGCCGCGGGCGTCATCTCGTACTCGGCCATCAAGCTGGCCCAGGGCAGGGCCCGTGAGGTCGGCGTCTTCATGTGGGTCCTGACGCTGGTCTTCGTCGTCTACTTCGCCCTGCACCCCATCGAGAGCTGGCTGGGCGTCAGCTGACGTCCTCGCGCCCTTTGCACCTCATCAGAAGGAGACACGCCATGCTGGACATCGCCGAAGAGCTTCACCGGTGGGTCGGGCAGGGACGCGCGTTCGCCGTGGCCACCGTGGTGGCCGTCGGCGGCAGCGCGCCCCGGCAGCCGGGCGCCGCCCTCGCCGTGGACAGCGAGGGAACGGCCATCGGATCGGTCTCCGGCGGATGTGTGGAGGGCGCGGTGTACGAGCTGTGCCGACAGGCGATCGCGGACGGCGCGACCGTGCGCGAGCGCTTCGGCTACAGCGACGACGACGCCTTCGCGGTCGGCCTGACCTGTGGAGGCGTCATCGACATCCTGGTGACCCCGGTGCGCGCGGACGATCCCGCGCGCCCGGTGTTCGCCGCGGCGTTCGCCGCCGCCGCCGGGGGGACGGCGGCG